>NZ_MPRL01000019.1:0-35384 GCF_002020875.1 Solemya pervernicosa gill symbiont
GGGGCGCCGTAGGCATAAACGGTCGCGTTAAGTATTTGCCGCTTGCTTGGGCTTGGATGCCCAAAACAAGCTTCCGCAAAAATAGCGACTCCCCGAATTGATTGGTCCTGAGGGGCGTGTGCATGAGATCTATCATAACGCGCCGCCTGACCAGCACGAGGGCGGTGAGCTGGCTTCAACGTTAACCGGCCCGGTTAGTCTGTTGCGCAGAATGAGCCATAACCAGGCCTATATGACCATGATTGATGCTGCACCCTATGTGATCGCGGCTCAATCGGTGAAAGGTGCGCAGGGCGAGGTGACGCTGATGTTGATCAGTCCGATCGATAATCAGTTTCTCAAGGAAGTTAGCACTCAGGTTCCACAAGATACGGTTCTCGCATTAATTGATCCCGATACCGGTGTTGTGCTCTTTAGTAGCGACGAGCAAATGATCGAAGCGGGTAGTAAGACCGAAGTGCTGGGCAGTCGCTTCTTGCTCACTGGTAAATCATTTTTCGATTATGGTGCCTCCGATCTCAATATCCAGTTTGCCTCTTTCATAGCGACGGCTAATGCGAAGCGACTCGCTGAAAGAGTGGTGTCAGAGAGTCAGAGGCAACGCGTCTTTACGGCCTTTGTGCTGGTGCTCTCCTTTGCGCTGCTGAGTCTCTGGCTCGCGCAACGTATCAATAATCTGACTCAGGATGTGGTCAAGTTTTCCGACACCTTTCTCGATATTGAGCTGCCTATCGACCAGCGCGGTGATGAGATCGATGTGCTTGATGGTTATTTTCGCAAGTTCTCGCACGAGATCGTTGATGCGAGAGATAGTCTCTATAAGAAGATGGAGGAGAGTGAGCAGCTGGCTGAACGACTGCAGAAGGGTAAGAGTGAGTTGGAGCATTTTAATGCCATGCTCAAAGGGGAAATTGCTGAGCGACTACTGCGTGAACGTGAGCTGGAGCAGGCACGTGAGGAGGCGATTGCTGCCAGTGGCGCCAAGTCAGAGTTCCTATCCTATATGAGTCATGAACTACGTACACCACTCAACGCGATTCTTGGCTTTTCACAGGTGCTCGAACTGGAGGAGCTGGATGAGTCACAGGCCCAGATGGTGTCCGATATCTACAAGTCTGGTATGCACCTGCTTGAACTGATCAATGATGTGCTCGATTTGAGCAAGATTGAGGCGGGTCGCTTCGATATTAGCTTTGGTGAGGTGAACCTTGGCGATCTGGTCAGTGAGTGCATGGTGATGATGAACCCGCTGGCGGCAAACCGTGAGCTGACACTGCGCGTTGAGCCGTCTCAATTATCAGCGGTGATTCTCAATGCAGATAAGGTTCGACTCAAACAGGTTCTGCTCAATCTGCTCTCTAATGCCGTTAAATATAATCGTCGTGGCGGTTTCATTGCGATCACCGCGGAACCGGTTCACGACTGTTTCTATCGAATCAGTGTGACCGATAACGGGCTGGGGATTCCCAAAGAGCGCCAGGATGAGCTGTTTGAAGCGTTTAACCGAATTGAGGCAGAAGGCACACACATTGAGGGTACGGGAATTGGTCTGGTGATATCTAAGCGAATTGCCGAGTTGATGGGCGGTACTCTTGGGTTTGAGAGTGAATCGGGTCAGGGTAGTACCTTCTGGGTGGAGATCGGTCGATTTGAGCAACCGCTACTCAAAAAGATGGGATAACCGATACAATCGCCTCACTCCCCTCAATATTCTTCTTTAATTCATTGTAAAACAGATGGTTGTTAATACCCGAGCATTGAATAGGGGCTAGGTTGCCGAGTGGGAAACGGGTAGAATATTCCCCCTTTCCGCATTCAATGTATTAAGCGAGTATTTCTGATGGATTTCCTGCCGATTTTTATGAACCTGAAGGGGCGTAGCTGCCTCGTTGTTGGGGGAGGAGAGGTCGCCTCTCGTAAGGCTTCCCTGCTGCTCGATGCCGGAGCCGATCTCACTGTAGTGGCGCCAGAGTTGGCCAATACGCTGCAGGCCTGGGCCAATAGCGGCCGTGTTAAACATCGTGAGGCTGGTTTTGAGGCGAGCGATCTCGAGGACGTGGTACTGGTTATCGCGGCAACCGATGATGAGGCCGTTAATCGACAGGTCTCTGAACTGGCGCAGGCTCGCGCACTGCCGGTGAATGTAGTCGACAATCCGTCACTCTGTACATTCGTGATGCCATCGATCATCGACCGCTCACCAGTACAGATTGCTGTTTCAACCGGTGGTGTCTCACCGGTATTGGCGCGTCTGCTTCGCGCCCGTCTCGAATCACTGATCCCATCTGCATACGGGCGACTCGCATCTATGGTCGAGGGTTTTCGCGATGCGGTGAAGGGACGCTTCGATGACGTCAACTCACGTCGCGGTTTCTGGGAAGGGGTGCTGCAGGGACGTGTGGCTGAATTGGTCTTTGCCGGTAAGGATGATGCCGCCAGACGTGAGTTGGAAGCGTCAATCGAACGTGGTGAGGTGGAGATGCCGGGTGAGGTCTATCTGGTGGGTGGTGGCCCGGGTGATCCCGACCTGCTCACCTTCAGGGCACTGCGCCTGATGCAGCAGGCCGATGTTGTGGTTCACGACCGCCTCGTCTCGAAAGAGGTGCTCGATCTCTGTCGTCGTGATGCCGAGCGTATCTACGTCGGTAAGGAGCGTGATAACCACTCCGTACCGCAGGATCAGATCAACCAACTATTGGTCGATCTGGCCAAGCAGGGAAAACGCATCTGTCGTCTCAAGGGCGGTGACCCCTTTGTCTTTGGCCGCGGTGGTGAGGAGATCGATACCCTTACCGCCAATGGCGTCAGTTTCCAGGTGGTCCCGGCGATCACCGCCGCACTGGGCGCCTCATCCTATGCCGGTATCCCGCTGACCCATCGTGACTACTCTCAGTCGGTCGTCTTTGTCACGGGCCATCTCAAGGATGGCTCAATGAATCTCAACTGGAAGGGGCTGGCACAACCACAGCAGACCATCGTCTTCTATATGGGACTGAAGGGACTGCCGGTGATCTGCGAGAAACTGATCGAAAATGGCCTGTCACCTGACCTGCCAATCGCTCTGGTTCAGCAGGCGACCACTCCACGTCAGCGTGTATACACCGGCACATTGTCGACCATGCCGCAGATTATTGAAGGAACCACTATCAAGCCACCAACCCTGATTATTGTCGGGGATGTGGTGCGTCTGCATGAGCGACTCAACTGGTTTACCTCCGATGAAGAGGCGGGTGAGAAGCAATAGGCTGGCTTTATTTACGCATGCAAATATTTTTTTCTGTTGTGTAGTTATTGTAATAAAACAGCGCTACACTCGAGAACACTGTAATGAAGGATCTGAAGTGCTCTGCTTTTCGCTCTGGGCTTCCCCTCCAGCTGTTATAGTCAGTAAGTAGTGTGTATGACAAAATTTTTGAGGTAAGTAACATGGCAACAGGTACAGTTAAGTGGTTTAACAATTCCAAGGGATTCGGCTTTCTCGCACCGGCTGACGGTGGTGAAGATGTATTTGTACACTTCTCTGCTATCAAGGGTGACGGTTATAAGTCGCTGGAAGAGGGGCAGGGCGTATCGTTTGATATTGAAGATGGCCCGAAAGGACTGCAGGCTAGCAACGTCGTTCCTCAGTAACTAGACGTCTTCAAGTTTGCTTCGAGAACCCCGCTCCTGCGGGGTTTTTCGTTGTTGGGGTATAGAGATGGTAGATCCAGTTTCGTTTAATGTGATTGGGGAGGTGCACTCCTGTTTTAAGGAGAAGTTTGGTACGCCCAGACAGCCGGGCCTGATTCGCGAGGCACCCGCAAAGTTGGAGTTACATCCACCCTACAATCGTGAAGAGGCCATTCGCGGACTGGATGGTTTCTCTCATCTCTGGATTCTGTTCCTCTTTAATCAGAGCATGATGGAAGCGTGGAAGCCGATGGTACGACCACCACGACTCGGTGGTAATCAACGAGTCGGCGTCTTCGCAAGCCGGTCAAATTTCAGACCGAATCCAGTTGGGCTTTCGGTCGTTGCACTCGATTCGATCGATCTGAGCAGTGGTGTGGTGCTCAATCTTAGCGGGGTGGATATTCTTGACGGTACACCGGTAATCGATATCAAACCCTATCTCCCCTATGCCGATGTGATTGATGAGGCCAAGGCAGGTTATGCTCCAGCGCCACCAAGCACAGCAATTGGAATCCGATTCAGTGATCGTGCACTTACCCGTTGTCAGGAGCTGGAATCGAAAGGGTGTAATAACCTTAAATTGATTATCGAACAGATGTTATTGAGTGATCCACGTCCGGGTTACCAGCGTGAAACAGCACAAGAGGGAAAGCAGTTTGGGATGCGCCTGTTCGATCTGAATATCAAATGGTCAGTAGAGCAGGGGCTGTTCGTGGTACTTGAAATCGAACGGGTTAAAACAGGCTAAAGGGTAAACCCGATCTGCCCATCTTCAATAACGGTTTCAAAGATTCTGAGCGGATCACACTGTCCGGCGTTAGGTGTCAGTACTTCACCATTGTTGAGATCGAAACGAATGTAGTGTTGATTGCATTCGATGCTCTGCTCATAGAGTGTGGCTCTATCCAGTGGCACACCGAAATGACCGCAACGGTTCTCTATCAGGTAGCTCCTGCCCTGTTGATGAATCAACAATAGCTGCAGTCCATTAACCTCAAAGCTGCGTTGATAGCCGTCATGCAACGCTTCCACTTTTTCTAAAGAGTGAAATGGCATCGTTATGCCTCCTCGGTTAATCGGACAACCAGCCTGCGTACGATAGGCAGGACAATCAGCAGGGCCGGGAAGGCGATCGCAAAGGCGATCGGGAAGGCCCGCATCCACTGAATAAAGTAGTCGTCACGAAAACCGATATTGATCAAGGTGATCATCATCGACATGATGAAGGACATAAACAGCGAAGTGAACAGGACGATGAGGCGGGGTGCATAGCGCCGTGGTAGTCGCTTCATGGGTTGGACTATTTTTTGTAGTGGCTCGACATCTGTTCGGGACGCAGTCGTACTGAGAAGTATTCATCGGCAGCATCTTCGTCAACAGGTTTTTCATCCGTATCGACCAACGGTTGTTCATACTCCATCCAGCCGCGTACACCGGTTTTCAGTGAATAGACGTGCTCATAGCCAAGTCGTTGCATGCTGCTAGCAGCGAGGATGCTGCGATAGCCAGAGCGACAGACGATAACGATCTCTCTCTCGCGAGCCTGCACCAGTTCAGGAATAGTTTCCTCGTAGTCGTAATCGCAGGCCGACTCGAGAATGCCGCGCGGTACATTAATTGAGTTTGGGATATGCATCGCATCGAACTCGTAGGGTTCACGAACATCGAGGATCATCAACTCCTTACCCTCTTCAAACCACTCTTCTAAATCCCATGGAAAGATCTCCTTGATCTCACCAAGGCAATCCTTCATCAGATCGATAAAATGCTGCATAACTCTCCTACCAATTAGTAGACTGAATTTGTATTGTACGTTGCACGGCTGTGTGGAAAAAGTGAATTACCCATAATAAGTAGGCACGTTAAGGGTGTGTGTATCGGGCAGCCTTGCGATGATATTGATAGAATAGCGCCCATATTGTTAAAGGCCACACAGTGTGGCTGAGAATAGTTTGTAGGAGTTTCTAATGAGTGATCAGGCACAAAGTCAGTGTGAAGGTAACGAACCCTATGCGTTAATGGTATTGGGTGACAGCATGCTGCCAGAATTTAAAGAGGGCGATATTATAATCATCGAGCCGAGTGGTGTGATTGCCAATGAGAGCTATGTGATCGCCTATCACAACGATGAGTACATTTTTCGTCAACTGATCATTGATGATGACAAGTTTTACCTTAAGCCACTCAATGAGAGTTATGCGATGGAAGAGATCAGCGGACTCGATGTGATTAAAGGCAAGATTACGCAGAAGAAGTTCAGTAGCAAACGCAAGGATATTAAGTTCTACGCCTGATCGCGCTCTGCGACACTCTTGTTGCAGACGCCCTGTTCCACTGCGATGACGGCCGCCTCGACACGAGAGTGGACCGATAGTTTGCGCAGTACCGCCTTTACATGGAGTTTTACGGTGCCGTCGGTTATGCCGAGGTTACGGGCGATGGCCTTGTTGCTTTGGCCCTCAGCCAACAGACAGAGAATCTCCTTCTCGCGTGGGGTGAGTTCAGAGAAGGGATTACTCTCTTCATTATCGATCTCTTCGTCTGCGCTGCCATCTCCCTGCTGCACGACCTTGGCAAGTACTCCGGCCAGATCTGGGGCGATGACGGTCTTTCCGGCGACGATATTGCGTAGTGCACTGACCAGCTCATCAGGTTCCATATCTTTGAGCAGATAACCCTGTGCTCCGTTGCGTAGTGAGTCGATCAGGTCCTGCTCATCATCACTGGTAGTGAGCATCACAGCAGGCATCTCCAGGCCGCTGTTGCGCACCTTGGTCAGCACTTCTATGCCGCTCATGTCGGGCATGCGCATATCGAGTAGTACCACGTCGGGATTGAGCTGAGGCGCAATCTCCAGTCCCTCGCTACCGCTGGCCACGGCAGTAACTTCAATGCCGCGTTTCTCTAGTAGTCCTTCGAGGCCTACACGGAAAAGGGCGTGATCATCAATTACCAATACTTTCATCAGGTCATCACCTGTAGCTCGGGAATCTCTACCTGAACTCCCTCGTTGAAACGGAAGGTGAGCTGGATGCGCGTCCCGTCACCCGGTTCACTCTCAATTCTCACGCGTCCACCCAGGTGTTGAGCACGCTCTTCCATAATCGAAAGCCCGACGTGCTCGCCGGGGTGACCATCAAGAATCGGCTTATCAAATCCGACACCATCATCCTCGACCAATACCATGTAGTTACCTGCCGCATCGCAACGCAGTATGACGCGTACTGCGTGCGCCTCGCTGTGTTTGCGTATGTTGGCCAGGCACTCCTGAATGATGCGCAGCACCTGCATCTCGTAGTTGGTCGGCAGGCTGGCATGTTGCCACTCCTTCTGCAGGAAGGTGGCGATACCGGTGTCATCTCGAAAGCGTTTGATGATCTTCTCGAGTGAGGGGATCAGGCCACGTTGGCCGATAGGGGCTCGGAAGTGGGCGATCAGCTCGCGTAGCTCCAGGTAGGCTTCATCGAGACTATTTTCGATCTGCTCAATCTCCTGGATCGCCTCGAAATCAGCGCTCTGCTGCAGCGTCTCATCAAGCACACGTACCTGAAAGCGCAGACTGGCAAGTGTCTGTGCCAGTGAGTCGTGCAGCTCATGGGCAAGCATGGTGCGTTCCTGAATGATTGAGAGTTTTTTCGCCTCATTATCAATATGCGCTTTTTCGATCGCCATACCGAGGTGTCGACCGATACTGGTCAACAGCGCATTGGTATCTTCGAGATCATCGAGTACCGACTTATCGACAAACAGATTGTAGACGCCGAGTGTGCGGCCGCGATACTGCAGAGGGACTGCGAGCATCTGAACATCCTCGTCGGTGAAAAACGCCTGGCCGGCGTATTCACCACAGGTGCTGATATCCTCCTGACACATCACCTCACCTTCGGTGGCGACCTTGCCGCACATGCAGCGCTGCAGGGGAATCATCTGTTCTTGTTCGACCACCTTCTCATCAAGTCCGATGCTATAGATCAGATTCATGTGTTGATCGTTAGTCAGCAGTCGAACCGCGGCGGCACGCGCCTTGGTGAGATCTTTGAGGGTATGCAGAAAGCGGATCAGCAAATCATTCAGATCGCGTGAGATGTTAATGCTGGCGGCTACGTCGTAGAGGATCTCAAGTGAGCGGGTCTTCTGTTCGATGTAGTGCATATTCTTCTGCACTTCATCGTCCATGTCGTGAGTCAGTTTTTGTAGTGCATCAGAGACGCGATTGACGTTGTTCGAGAGTTCGTTACAACCACCGCACTCAAAATCCGGAAGGCGGTTATCAAGATTGCCGTGGGCGATACCAAAGGCCCAGTTATGTACCCGCTGCATTGGTTCAACCAGTGTTTTGCGCAGCTGGCGTGCAGCGAAGAAAAGGGTGAGTAGGGTGGTGACAGAGAGCAGTAGCAGTACAGTGATTACACTGTCACGCTGCTCAGGGTAGAGCAGGGCGGTGATCGCACAGCCGATAGTGGCTACGATGATTGCAAGGAGAAGCACAAACTCCGTAGTCAGGCCAAATCGCTTAACTAGAGAGAGGAGTGTGTTTGGAACGGAGTCACTAGAGTAGGCCTCATCAAGGGCCTCAACCTCAGTTTCATGCTCCTGTTCGTCTATCGGCTGGGATGTGATCATGCGTGCTGCCCGCCAGGCGCTGATTAAACTCTGATTGTATCAGATCAGCGCAGGGTGCCGATTATTGTGGTCTTAATCCTCTTCGGTGGGTGGAACGAAGTTTGGATCGTTGGGATTGAGGAAAATAAAGCTGAACTGACCTGGCTCCATCTCAACATAATCGACGGTGGTTCCCTGCAGAAGAGCCTTGCCTGTCTCGTCAATAACGATATCGACACCCTCGGAGTCGAAGTGAAGGTCTCCGTCACGGCGTGAATCAAAACCGATGGCGTACTGAATCGAACCATCATCGGCGCGACGAGCTGCAATGCGCAACGGTAGACCGTCGTTTTCACCCTGCTCGGCAGATTCCAGAATCTGTTTGGCAGCATTCTTCGTGACTTTCAACATTGTGGTAGTACCCCTTGGTTCTGATCAGATGCAGCTGGATTAGGTCGCTGTTGAATTTTTACAGCGCCTTACAAACTCGATAAAGCGTCCAATCCAACGATTGCTGGCAGTGTCTCGCAGGTGAGCATAATTGGCCAGCAGATTACGATAGACGATGCCGTCGCGCGTTCCGTCGATACCGACGCCGCGCAACACGTTATAGGCATAGTTGAGGCCATCGGGTAGGTTTTCAAGGGCAGAGTAATGGAACTCATGCCCCTTAAACTGCCCCGGTTGGCTATCACTGTTGGTTAGTGGCCATGGTCCCTGTCCACTCTCTTCGAGTTCAACATAGCCGCGCCCAACGGGACGCGGGTGCATGACTGTATCGGCTGGAATGGCTCCAACCATCTCAGCCGTCGATCCCTGCCACTGTAGCGAGCGGCTCAGATACATCAGGCCACCACACTCAGCGTAGACGGGCATATCCGCTTCGATGGCGGCATGGATCGCTGAACGCATTTCGCTATTGGTCTCAAGCGCCGCCATGTGGGTCTCAGGAAAACCACCGCCGATAAAGAGTGCGTCGACATCGGGCAGTGTTTTGTCGTTGAGTGTGTCGAAGAAGATCGGCTCAGCACCGGCGGCGCGCATCGCATCGAGATCATTCTCATAATAGAAGCCGAAGGCGGCATCTCGAGCGACACCGATACGTAGATCCATTGTGGCTGAAGGCTGCTGTTGGGTGCCTGCGGTAAGCGGTTTCGCATTGGCAGCAATTTCGATAATAGCGTCGAGATCGACCTGTGCAGCAACAAGATTGGCGATGCTCTCTATCTTACGTTCAGCACCACCCGCTTCATTGCTAGGTACCAGGCCAAGGTGACGCTCCTCGATGGTCAGTTCCCGATTGCGGTGAATTGCTCCCAGCACAGGCAAGTTGGTGTAGTGCTCTACCGCCTGCCGTAATTTTGTTTCGTGACGAGGGCCAGCAACCTTATTAAGGATGACACCCGCAATAACGATTTCATTATCAAACTGTTGATAGCCAAGCAGTAGGGGGGCTATGCCACGTGTAATTCCCTGGCAATCGATCACCAGCACAACGGGTGCATTGATCAGCTTGGCAAGCGCAGCATTACTATTACTACCATCGAGCTCCATGCCGTCATAGAGCCCCTTGTTGCCCTCGATAATGGAGATGTCGACGGGAGAGGATCGCTCTGCAAAGGTCGTAACAATCTCGTTGGGCTGCATGGTGTAGAAATCGAGGTTATAGCAGCCGTTACCCGATGCCTTACCAAGCCAGAGCGGGTCGATATAGTCAGGACCCTTCTTGAACGGACGAACGTTATGACCGCGCGCGGCGAGTGCCGCGCAGAGTCCAATTGAGACAGTGGTCTTGCCCGACGACTTGTGGGCCGCCGAGATCATGATATGGCCCATCTTTAGGCAGCAGCACCGTAGCGTTCACGATTGCGGTTTTCCCACATCTCGCGAGCAGCGGCTTCGGCACTCTCGATTGAGTCGGCACGTCCCATCATCTTCAGGGTGATGGCAACTGTGCCAACAACCGATGCCTCTGCATATTCATCTTCGTGAGTTCCGTTCCAGAGTGCCGCCAACTGGTCAAGATTGAGATCAGCATCCTTTACATGGCGTCGTTTAAACATCGGTGGCCACTCCTCATCGCTCATCTCACCGTCATGTACGCTCTGCACCAGACAGGCGATATCAGGATTACGCTCGATCTCACCACCTTCTCCTTTAATAACGGCCAAATGCGGCTGCTCAAGCAGGATGGCTGCCTCCTGGTGCATCGGACGGTAACCGGGGTGGAAGATGCCCTGAAGTACATAAGGCGCCTTAAAGGGGTTTAGCAGACGTGAGAGGGTATGCACCGGTGAGCGTAACCCAAGTACGGGGCGCAACTCGATAATCTGGTGCAGTTTGGGAGAGAGCTGCTCGAGATCGAGGTAGGCGAAGTTATTCTGCTCCATCTTATCGATAGCATCGGCAATTGAGTTACAGGGGGTCATACCGAAGTGACCCAACACATCCTTGGTATAGATGCGTCCTGCTGTATGACCGCTAGCGCCGTGCATGAATATACGTACGCCACTCTCTGCCAGCAGCAGGGCAGAGAGCAGGAACCAGGGTAGATGACGGCGTTTGCCGGCATAGGAGGACCAGTCGAGGTCCACCTGCAACTGAGTGTCGGGGAGCTCAAGGCACTCACGTGTCGCTGCAACAAACCCCGCTAACTCTTCCGGGCTCTCCTCTTTGACGCGCATTAGCATCAGGAAGGCACCTAACTGTTCTGGCTCGACCTCATCGTTAAGAATCATGCGCATCGCCTGATGCGCTTCCTCCTGAGTCAGGGCACGTGAACCGTTCTTGCCTTTACCAAGAATACGGATAAAGGGGGCGAAGGGGTGTTCCTGTTGTGACATGGTGTTACCTCATTCTGTGGATGCTATGCGATCAAGCACTTTAGATTCGGTCTATCTTGCCATAATTCAAGGTCTGACACGTTCCCTGAGCTCATGGTTTTCACTATTTTCTAGGGTAGAAACAAAATGGCCGCCTATAAAGGCGGCCATTTCGAAGCTAATGTGACTTAGTGGTGCGGGTCGACAACCTCGTCAGCCAGGCTCTCCGGAAGAATGTGGAGTGTCTTGACCGCCATCAAAATCAGCAACAGGGCGGTGGCAAAACCACCCAGACCGAGCATTATTTCAGGCAGAGTCGGTGCGTAGCTGTGGGCAATGCCGTTCACGGCACCATCAAAGAAGCTGCTGCTCACCTCATAGCCAGGGAACATCATCAGTGGGAAGGCCTGTCCGCCAATGATGAGTACATACATCTGTATCAGGCCACCGAGGATAACCAGACCCGCTGCACTGGCAATCCAGTTACGTGAGGCACCCAGTTTCGGATGGTAGAGGATAGCCAGAGGTACCAGCGAGCCGAGCAGGATCTGACCGATCCAGAACAGTTTGGTGTAGATACCGCCATCAAGCAGGATGAAGCGTTCAACCGCATGGTGTTCAGTGGCGTAGAGATTGGTAACGTGCTGGGTGATGACGAAGTAGAGCACACCGGCCACAAATACACCGAGCAGGTTCTTCATGCGTTTGATCATCGCATCGCCCAGCGGACGCTCAATGGCGTTGTAGGTGAACATCAGTACCAGTAGAAAGATTGCAAGGCCGAAGGCGAATGACATGACGACAAACATCGGAGCCATGATCGCTGCATCGTAGGCCTGACGGGCAACCAGGAAGCCGAAGATTGAACCGGTACCGGTGGTAAGTACCAAACGCCAGACAAATGCGAAGGTACCAACCGCTCTGGAGTAGGGGTTCATACGACGTTCCATCATGGTCCAGAGATAGGCCAGTACGATAACCAGGAAGCCATTATAGAGCAGGATGTTCCAGGCAAAGATCGACTTGAAGTTGTAGGTGGTCATTGCCACGATCAGACGATCAGGACGGCCGAGATCGAGGACCAGTACCATCAGACCACCAATCAGCAGCGCTATAGCCATGATTGCTGAGAGTGGCGCCAAAGGTTTGTACATCTTCTTGCCAAACACGGAGCCGATTGAGGCTACGTTGAGTGCACCGGAGGCCGCAACGATCAGGAATACCGCAAACACGTGCGGTGTGCCCCAGACGATCTGGTTACTCATACCGGTCACCCAGTGACCGTTATGCTCCATGTAGTAGGTCGAACCCAGTGCAGCCAGGATGAAGCCACCAAGGATGATTAGCAGGGAGTAGAAGCCCTGCATGTGTCCAATAATGTCGCGATAGACGATCTTTTTCATCAGTCTCAATACCCGCTTTTATAAAGCTGTTAGTTGTAAGCTCAGATGCCCTGGTAACGCACGCCAGGATTAAGGCCGAGGTCGGCACGAATCTGGGTGGTTGCGTGGGTCTTAACGGCCTTGGCGATGTTGCTCTCTGGATCGTTGAGATCACCAAACACCATCGCGTCTTCGCCGCAGGACTCAACACAGGCTGGTGTACCGTCCTCGTCGACACGATGAACGCAGAGCGTACACGCCTCTACAGTGCCCTTGCCACGAGGTGAATAGGGCTTCTGATCCTCGACAGTCTCGTGCACAAATGAGCGAGCCTTATAGGGGCAGGCCATCATGCAATAGCGACAGCCGATACAGATGTGTTTGTCGACCAGAACGATACCATCCGCGCGTTTGAACGAAGCACCCGTTGGGCAGACATCGGCACAGGGTGGATTCTCACAGTGCTGGCACATCAGTGGCAGCGAGTGAACAGCACCAGTGGCCTTCTCACGCAGTTCAACCTTGCGGATGTACTGGGTATCGGTCTCTGGACGGCCGTGTGTAGTCAGCGCATGCTCTTCATTACAGGCGCTCACACAGTCGTTACACCCCTTAGCACACTTGTTGGTGTCGATCAGCATGCCCCAGCGAACCTTGTCGGTAACTGCTTCATCTGCTGGTTTGGCGTGTGCCGTTGAGAGCAGTACGCCTGGTGCGATGGTGACACTGGCAGCAGCAGCCGTACCGGCGATAAAACGACGACGCGACTGATCTTTTACTTGTTTATCTGCGTGGTTACTCATTGACATTAACCTCGGCAATTTGGGCCTTCAACGTTTCGTTGATGGTTGCGTTGCCCAGTTTGGCTCTCTCTTCAGAGGGTTTAGAGGTGTGACACTGGAAGCAGTCGACGCTAACCGCTGCATATTTATGGCAGCCGCTACAGAAGTGCTCAGGGTTCTTCACGCTCATGAACTGACCGTCACCATCTTGCTTAGCATGACAATCGATGCACCCTTTGAGGCTGTGTTTGCTGGTGCGGATGCCATCGCGCATGGTTGCATCACGTTGATGCCTGATCAGATCCATGTGGTTGTGTCGCATGAAATCGGTCGGCTCGACGCACTGTTCACCCTTAGCGCCGGTACCAGTCTCATGCTCAGCCGCATGGGCAACCGCTACGAGACTCAGAGCGAGTGCGGCAGCAGCCAGTAGTTGAACTATTTTCTTCATCGAAACCATAACGATTCCTTATTCACCCATGCCCATGTCGATGTAACCGGTGGGGCAGACGTCGGCGCAGATGTGACAACCGATACAACGGCTGTAGTCAGTGAAGACGTAACGGCCAGTGGTTGAATCCTTAGCCGGGGTCTTCTTAACAGCCTCCTGAGGACAGAAGACAACGCAGTTATCACACTCGAAGCACATGCCGCAGCTCATGCAGCGACCAGCCTCTTCCTGTGCCTGCTCTGTGGTCAGACAGACCAGACGCTCCTGGTAGTTACCGAGCACTTCATCTGAGCCGATTGAGATCTCGTCACGCTTAATGCGGTCGGTGAACTCGAAGTGGCCGAGGAACAGGTTGGTTGAAGGAATGATCTCGTTGGTAGCACGATCTTCGTAGTTGTGTACCGCCCAGTCGTTCTCAGAGGTACCACGCAGACCCAGATCGATCTCCTTAGCAAAACCTTCGGCCTTCTTGATCTCATCGCGACCTGCTGCGTGGAAGTCCACTGGGCTGTGATCGGTCTCAACCAGCTTACGCATCAGGTTGAAGTGATGAACGTCGACCTTCGGACGCTTGCTCATCTCTTGATTGTCGAGGTAGCGATCAATACCGTCGGCTGCGATAGAAGCCTGGCCGATAGCGGTGGTCAGCAGGTGAGGGCGAACGATATCGCCAGCAACGAAGTGACCCGCCTTGCCAGGAACCTGGAAGTTGGCGTCGGCATCAATGAAACCCTTGCCGTTGTCGACTGATTCGATGCCTTCCATGTTACCGCTCTGACCGATCGCAGATACGACCAGGTCACACTCGATGGTCTCTTCAGAGCCTTCAATAACGGTAGGACGACCATCGACCATCTCACACTTGGCAATCTTCAGTGCGGTGGCGCGACCATCGGCACCCTTGATGACTTCAAGAGGCATTACGCTGCCACGAATCTCAACACCCTCGTTGGTTGCATCACGAACTTCGTGTTCTGCAGCGGTCATCTCTTCAACGGGGAAGAGTGAGGTGAGCATAACGTCAGCGCCTTCACGCTTGGCAGTCGCTGCCACGTCGTGTGCGGTCTGGCCGAGGATAACGTTCTCGGCACGATCATTTTCGTGGACTTCGGTGATTGCACCGAGGCGACGGGCAACAGAGGCGACGTCGATCGAGGTGTCACCACCACCGATGACGATTACCTTACCGGTGACTGCCTGCAGGCGGCCTTCATTAAAGGCTGCGAGGAAGGCGATACCAGAGATACAGTTGACGGCATCTGCACCCTCAACCGGGATGTTACGACCAGAGTGGGTACCGATCGCCCAGAGTACGGCGTCGTAATCCTTCTCGATCTGGTCCATTGGGATGTCTTTACCGATACGGGTGCTGGTACGAACCTCTACGCCCATGTCGGTGATGCGCTTGATCTCACCGTCGAGTACGTCGCGAGGAGTACGGTAGCCAGGAATGCCGTAACGCATGAAGCCGCCGAGCTCTTCGTGGTCATCAAATACGGTCGCACCGTGGCCACGACGACGCAGCTGGTAGGCAGCTGCCAGGCCCGCTGGTCCGCCACCGATGATCGCTACCTTCTTACCGGTCTCAGGAGCGGGTGCATCGAACTGGTAGTTGTTGGCCAGTGCGGTGTCACCGATGTACTGCTCGATAGAGTTGATACCGACGAAGTCTTCAACCTGGTTACGGTTACAGCCGTCCTGACAAGGAGCGGGGCAGACACGACCCATGATTGAAGGGAAGGGGTTGGCGTTAGTTGAACGGCGGAATGCATACTCCTGCCAATCCATATCGCCAACTGGTTTCTCGATACCGCGAACGATGTCGAGCCAGCCGCGGATATCCTCACCTGCAGGGCAGCTGCCCTGGCATGGGGGGGTACGGTGTACGTAGGTGGGGCACTTGTGCGACCAGCTGGCCTGGAAGATCTGCTCTGACCATGCCGAGGTTTTGCTGTCGCCATCTTCATATCGACGGAATGTCAGATCGTTGTTCATATCTTCGCTGCTTGTAGCCATGCTCGAATCTCCTAAAGCTTAAAATTCTGCAGTTCTATCCAACTATTAGGGTTGGGTTTCACTGCTTTAAGAAAAATTTAATTGTGGTTTAGCTATTGCTATTAATCTTCGTTTTCTTCCTGATCGTCATCATTACCTTCACCCTCACCGGGGAGAATGATGGCGTCTTTAACCAGCTGGTGAGTACTGGTGATCATATCCATTGGGAAACCGTAGTAGGGCAGGACCTTGGCAAACTGTGCCTTACAGATTGCACAGATCGCAGCCAGATTGGTGACCTTATGTTCATCAACCACGCTCTTGAGTGCTTCCATGCGTGGTAGTGCGCCCTTGACGCGAATCTCCATTAGATCATCGGTCAGCAGACCGCCGCCGCCACCGCAGCAGTAGGTCTTTTCACGAATCGTTTCGGGTTCCATGTCGACGTAGTTATTGCAGCACGCCTTGATGACCTCGCGAGGAATGTCGAACTGGCCACCAGGGGTGGTGCCCATGCGACTGCCACGCGCGACGTTGCATGAGTCGTGGAAGGTAACAACGCGGTGGTCGTTACGTGATTTGTCGAGATTCAGTTCACCCTTTTCGATTAGATCGTTGGTGAACTCACAGATGTGCTGAGGAATAGGGTAGCTATGGTCGAGCTGTTTCTGGAGCTGCTGGGCATAGACATCATTTTCATCGGCACCAGAGCCGATTCCAGCGGTGGTATTCCAGAAACTGTATGCAACGCGCCAGGCGTGACCACACTCACCGACAATGATGCGCTTAACGCCGAGGTCGATTGCCGCCTTTCTAATACGTTCAGCCACGACCTTCATATTGGAGTAGCTGCCGATAAACATCGAGAAGTTGGCCGCTTCAGAGGCGTAGGTGCTCAGCGTCCATTTGACCCCCGCAGCATGGAAGACCTTGGCATAACCCATCAGACCATCAATGTGCGGCTCAGCAAAGAAGTCGGCAGAGGGGGTGATGAGTAGAACATCGGCACCCTGCTCATCAATAGGGATGCGGACCTCAACGCCGGTCTCATCCTCAATCTCCTCTTCGAACTCTGCAAGAGTCGCCTTGAGAGCCTTCTCTGGTAGACCCAGATTGTTACCAATCTTCTGTAGTTTACCGAGGATCTCATTACAGTACTTCTGACCATGGCCAATAGAGTCCATGATCTCACGAGCCGCCATAGAGATTTCTGCGGTATCGATACCGTAGGGGCAGAAGACTGAGCAACGACGACACTGTGAGCACTGGTGGAAGTAGCTGTACCACTCATCCAGTACTTCACGGTTCATCTCGCGTGCGCCGACGATGCCAGGCATGCCGAGTTTGGCAAAGAATTTACCCGCAAAGGTGAAGTAGCGGCGGTAGACACTACGTAGCAGGTCCTGACGAGCAACCGGCATGTTCTTAGGATCGTAGGTACCTTGGAAATAGTGGCACTTGTCGGTGCAGGCACCACACTTTACACAGCTATCGAGATAGACACGAAGAGAGCGGTACTTACCGAGCAGATCGCCCATCTTGTCGATGGCTTTCTCTTCCCAGTTATCAACCAACTCACCGGGGAAGCCGATATCCTCATTGTGGTTCGGCTTAGCGATAAAGGGACTAAGGTGTGATGTCGCATCGTTTTGCAGATCCGGAATAATCGGAAATTCCTTCATCTGCGGTGTCTGGAAATCGGCCACGCGATACTCCTGAATAATTCTATTTTTCGTTAATAACCGGCTTGATTACTTATCAAGCTCTGCTGCCCAAGGCGCCACGTGACGTTTCTCACGGGGGTTGTCGGCCTGATTACGTGTTGGGCTGAAGAAGACACCAGGCGCATGCAGTAATTTGCTGATCGGGAAGATGATCATCAATACGGCTACCAGCAGCAGGTGAATCAGTAGGAAACCATCGGTCGGTAGTGGCTTAAAGCTGAAGGTCATTAGACCAAGCATGAATGACTTCAGTGCGACAATGTCGGTGTGTGCCACATACTTCATCCCCAGACCACTAATACCGATGGCGACAAGCAACGCCAGAATCATATGATCGGAAGGGTTGGTGATGTAGCGGATGCGCTGAACAAACAGGCGACGTGCCCAGAGACCCAGAAGGCCTGCAACCATGGCAAAACCGGCATATTTACCGAATGGCTGTGCCAGTACGATCAGTTCCCACACGGGATCCTGGAAATAACGTACGTGACGGACAAGAACCAGCGCTAAAGCGACATGGAACATCCAGCCAAAGACCCAGATCCAGCGATTAGATCGGAATAGGCTTTCAAATAGCACGACCTCACGGGCCATGCGAACTACTACGCCACTTGTAGTGATTGGCGCAGGAGTTGTAGGAATTTTTAACGGAGCAGGTGTTGTAGCGTATTGGCGAATCTTATAGCCAATTCCAACTACAAACAGAACCGTTGCGGTATAAAACAGTAGGGCATAAAACCCTGTAAGGAACGACATGTTAATCGGACCTCCAGCTAAACATCACTGAAATAAAGTTAGTAAGAGAAGGGGAGGCGTGAGCCTCCCCTCAGGACAGCTAAAGCTTAGATACAACCAGTAGGCTTAGGCAGTCCAGCGATCTTACAAGCCTGCTTTGCAGGACCGTAAGGGAACAGCTCATAGAGGTACTTGCTGTTGCCCTTTTCCTTGCCAAGCTTCTTACCAATTGCCTTGGTCAGAACGCGTACAGCAGGAGCGATCTGGAACTCGTTGTAGTACTCACGCAGGAAGTGAATAACTTCCCAGTGGCTCTCGGTCAGTTCCAGGTTTTCGGTCTTAGCCAGCTCAAGTGCAGCAGGCTCGGTCCACTCGGTCAGATCGACCAGGTAACCTTCTTCGTCGGTCTCAAGGCTCTTACCTTCAACGTCTAATGGCATGATTTCTCTCCTTAACTTAAAAAAGTAATTGAACTAAATTTGGATTAAAGCCAAGCAGAGACGTTGTCGCTTTCGGCGACAAGATCCACGAAACCGGCATAATCTACAAGCTTGATGCCATCCATTACCTTATCTTGCATTCCACGTGCTTTTACATCTTCCTCAAGCGCGTAGACGGTAATGTCACCCATAACACCCTTAACCTTTTCAGATACTGAGGTGTTGTTGGTGGCGGCGTATACTCCGTCCTCGATCAGCAGGATGCTGCTGCCGGCCTTAGCCATGCGAAGGCAGCTATCCAGGGCATTCTTTTCGAACGGTGATTTATTTACTGTGTGTAGCAACATGTTGAACTCCCCTTAAAAGCTCAGGACTACGTCCTGCTCTTCCATAAGGTCGCGGATCTCTTCAGCAGTCTTAACTTCAACTTCTACGACGAAGTCTTCTGCTGTGAGGCCGCGAGCCTCCAATGACTCTTTCTCAACGTAGAGTTGTTCTACGTCATACATCTCAAGAGCGCGGTAGGTAGGAGAGAAGTTCTTCATCTCGATACCGGCAGTATCCTGACCCTTGGCAATCTGGTAGAGACCATCATCAGCGAAGACCAGACTTACGTCCTGCTCAAATGCTGCTCCAATCAGTACAACTTCCAAGGATTCCAGGGCGTATACAGTTCCGTACGGAGCCTTGCGGTTCATGTACAGAAACTTTTTGACGGGGCCCCCGTCTTCCATCATTTCATCACTCATCATTCAACTCCGCTGATTAGTCGCCAAATACAACCAGACGATCAGCCTGAATGCCTGCTTCAATAAGCTGGCCCAGACCTGAGATACGGAAACCGGGTGCGAGATTGTCTGCATCCTTACCGTTGCGCTTTGACTCATCGGCATCTGCGATACCGCGGCGCTGGGCCGCAGCAACACAGACGACGAGATCGACGCCATGCTTATCAGCAAGATCGCTCCAGCGGTTGACGATGTGACGGTCATCCTGAGGAGGAGTGGTCAGACGAGTCGCGTTGTTTACGCCATCGTGGTAGAAGAAGATACGAAAGATTTCGTGTCCCTTCTCCAATGCGGCGCTCGCAAACTTGAACGCACTATCGGAAGCCTGATGGGTATATGGCCCCTCGTTAACCTGTATTGAGAACTTCATGAAGGGTTAACTCCTAGTTACTTAACGGCCGCTTAGAAGCGGATGTGTGCCGAAGCGTTCAGGCTGGTGCGAGCACCACGCCAGTTATCGATGTGGTACTTGGTGAACGGCAGACCGGTCTTCTCAAAGAAACGAGACCAACCGATGCGATCAACCCACTCACCAATACGCTCGTAGTCCTTAGCATCTTCTTTGTAAACAGAGAGGATGTTCTTAACAACTTCAGCAACCTCAGGCCAGCGAGGAGGGTTGTTAGGGATACCAGCAGCAACCAGCTTGTGGAAGGTCGGCTTGGTACGAGCGTTAGAGTTCTTACCACCAATCCAGATCGCAAACTTCGAGTGCTCAGGATCGTTGATCTGCATGGGAGGGCAGGGTGGGAAGCAGGCGCCACAGCAGACACACTTCTTCTCGTCGATCTCAAGTGAAGGCTTGCCATTAACCAGTGCAGGACGAATCGCAGCAACTGGACAGCGAGCAACAACCGTTGGACGCTCACAGACGTTAGCAACCAGATCATGGTTGATCTTAGGTGGCTTGGTGTGCTGAATGTTGATCGCGATATCACCCTGACCACCACAGTTGATCTGGCAGCAAGAGGTGGTCATACGAACACGGTTAGGCATCTCTTCCTTGGTGAACTCGTCGTAGAGCTCATCCATCAGGGCCTTAACAGCACCGGATGCATCGGTACCAGGGATGTCGCAGTGCAACCAACCCTGAGTGTGAGAGATCATTGATACAGAGTTACCGGTACCACCGACAGGGAAGCCCTCTTCGCCGAGCTTGTCGATCAGCGGCTGAACGCGTGACTCATCGGTGACCATGTACTCGATGTTTGAGCGGATGGTGAAACGGACAAAGCCGTCTGCAAACTCATCTGCGATATCACAGAGCTTACGAATGGTGTAGAGATCCATCTGACGCTGGGTACCTGCGCGAACAGTCCAGATCTGGTCGCCACCGTTGGCAACGTGATGAAGAACGCCGGGACGAGGACGATCGTGATACTTCCAGTCGCCGAAGTTCTCCTTCATGGTTGGGTGCATGTAGGGGAACGGATCTGGTACTCCGCACTCATCAGGCATACGAGGTGCTGACATGTTAACCTCCAAAAAAACTATATTTATTTAGTCTTGCGGGGTACGGCATGTTAGCCATACCCCGCTTATCATTTCAGGAACAGACCGATTAACCGGCAGCCTTGCGCTCGTTCCACTTACCAGCTTCCTCATCCCAATCATCGGCACGGAAGTAGTTACTGGTACGGGTCTGGTTGACCATGTTTGGATCAACCTCGAGGCCAATGCCTTCAAGGAAATTGATCAGGCCAATACGCTCGATCATCTCACCGGTACGCTCATGCTCGAGAGCATTCTCGGCGAAGAAGTCGATCATCTCGCCAGCCAGCTCTTCAAGGGCTTCGAAATCATCATCATCTTCAAGCTTCATGAAAGGAACGACTACGGTGCCCATCAGATCGCCGATCTTCAGAGTACGCTTACCACCAACGAGCAGGGTTACACCCTTGTCGTCGCCAGGGGAGAGTGCCTTGGTCATCACGTTGATGCAGTGCATGCAGCGTACGCAGTTGCTGTTATCAACAGCCAGGGTGTCGTCGTCATTCAGAGACAGGGCCTGAGTTGGGCAGCGGGTGATGACATTGTCGATAACATACTTACGACCCTTGTCAGCAACATATGCTTTGACCTCGTCCTGATCGACCTTCATGTCGTCGCGCCAGGTACCGATGGTAGCGAGGTCAGCACGCTGGATAGAGTTCATGCAATCGTTTCCGCAACCGGAAACCTTGAACTTGAACTTGTAAGGCAGTGCAGGGCGATGCATATCATCAAGGAATGCATTGACCAGCATGCGGTGAACCTTCTGCTCATTAACACAAGAGTGCTCACAACGAGCAGCACCAACACATGACATACCGGTACGGACAGCAGGACCGGCGCCGCCGAGGTCGAAGCCCATTTCGTTCAGCTCATCAAAAGCAGGCTGTACGTTGTCGGTGGTGCAGCCCTGGAACATGATGTCACCAGACTGGCCGTGGAAAGCGATAAGGCCTGAACCGTACTTTTCCCAGACATCACACATCTTACGCAGGGTGTTGGTGTCATAGTGCATGCCGGCAGGAGGCATGATACGCAGGGTGTGGAACTCAGCAGCTTCAGGGAACAGAGGCTCTTTGTTGTCATCGAGCAGTTCGGTGAAGCGAGGAATGATGCCGCCGCCGTAACCGATAACGCCGACGGTGCCGCCTTTCCAGTAGCCCTTACGGGTTTCGTATGAGGTTTCCAGCTGACCCAGCAGGTCGACCATCATATCGTTGTCGTTCGCAAGACGCTTGAGACCGGTTACAAAGCTAGGCCATGGGCCGCTTTCCAGCTGATCGAGCATCGGAGTGTCATGGAGGTTCTTACCCATGTCGCTTTCTCCTTAAATTAATAGAATCTACAGTTGTTGGTTGCCGTTGTTATGCCACCCGGGATTAAACAGGTACTTCCCGTACAACTTCAGCACTAGACCTTTACGGTGGTGCATAGTGTAGTAGCACGCTACCCCTGAGTCACATCCCGCTGATGGGGTGGTTCAAGAGTTTTATACCTATCCCAAAGGGGATAGGTGCTTTGCCGTCCGATGGCAGGTGTGACAGCTCTTCATGAGGGTTAGCGAACTTATCACAGCACAAATGGTAATAGCTAGCTGCTGAGGTGAGGGATTGTAAAAAATAGTGTCCTATATAATAAGGTGTAATTATGGTTAGAATATTAATAAATACTTAACATTTAACTTTGCGCGCGCTATTATCCAACCAAAATAGTCGGACACTTATCCACCTCTATCGCAGGGGTAGTATGTCGGTGATATGCCGATTGCGGGTATCATGTGTCGATTGTTTGTCTATAAATTATTGCATTGATCAAATTGTGGAGTAGGGCGATGTTATATCTGAGTGAAGTGATGATTCAGCATACTGAGCTGGAGTCCTTTGAGGCACTGCTTGAGGTGATCACGGCAAGGGCAAAAGGGGGGGAGCGCTTTTTTAAAATCGATGTGAAGCCGCCTTATAACGATACGCCTGAGAATTGGGAAGATAGGCTGGAAGCCGCATTTACCTGATATAACAATGAGTAATGATATTTAGTTAATGTGATATGTGATGTTGTAGTGTCAGAAATTACTAAGTGCTACGGTTGATTCTCAGCAAATAGTGCCCATCAACTGTCAAATATTTTGTGTTAGAGATGAGGGTGTCTGTATGACCCAGTTGAATACTGAACTACCTGCCAATATGGATTGTGCCAGCGATGCTGAGCCCTCCGAAGAGTCTATTATTGTGCAGCTGACAGCATTAAAAGATCAGCTCTCTGATCTCACGACTGATGCCTCCGCTGTTAATCGTGCCAATCTCCTGCTCGATATAAGCAGTCTGCAGCATCAGGTCGGTGAGAGTGAAGAGGCGTGGCAAAATGGCCATGACGCTTTTAAGGTCTTCTTAGAAAATGAGCAGTGGGAACAGGCTGCTCAAGCCTGTGAGGTTATCTTCAAGGCTGAGATGGATGATGCATTACCCGCACTGGGTCAGGGCATTTGGCTTTCAGTGACCTACCCAATCGATCCTCAGGTGAGTGTTGCGATGCTCGAATATGTCGTTGATGAGACGCCGCACGACTCAGATGGTGCAGCTGTAGCAGCAACAACAGCCTATTTTCTGGCTGATATGCGTAGTGAGGGTAAAAAGCGCGAGGATCTAACCCTCTATGCGGGTAATTTGCTGGCGAATGTCGCAAGGCGCCATAGCAATATTGAAGGACAGGATGCTTTTGATCTTTGGATGGAGCGGCTTGAACTCAAGGATCCTGATAAGTTCTTGATTCGATTGCGTAACGTGATTGATGTGCTGGTACAGGAAGATTGGTGGTTTGATCGTGAGGCGCTGCAGGAACAGCTTCCGGAGAGCTGATTATGTTCTGGGAAGAGGATGAAGACGAAACTATAAAACGGCCGGAGGATATCGTCGATCTGGCTTTTTCGCTGGTGGCTACTCAGATTCCGGTTGAGCATGCCTATCTGCTCTCTCAGGCCGTTGAGCGCGTTTTGCCCTGGTTAACCGATGAGACTGGTTGTGGTCTGCATCAGATTCATGGTGCCGAGAGCGGTAATGGCTGGCAGCGTCCCGATGATGGCGGTGCGATGTATATCTCCAAGCGAACCAAGTTGGTGCTGCGTCTGCCGAATGAACGAGTTGAGGATGCAGGAGTCCTGACCGGTCAAAAACTCGATCTTGATGGTTATACACTGGAGGTGGGCAAGGCGAACGTGCGTCTGCTCAATCCTGTGAGTACAATATATGCCCGTTACATCATTACCGATGGTGATGAGAGCGAAGAGCAGTTCCTCGAGTTCGTCTCTGAGCAGTTGCAAGAGATAGGGATTCGCTGCAAGAAGATGATGTGTGGCAGAACCCACACGATTAGGGTTCCTGGTCGTGAGCTGCAGGCTCGTAGTCTGATGCTGGCTGATATCAGCAAAGAGGACTCGCTGCAGTTACAGAAACTGGGGCTCGGTAGGGGACGCAACATCGGTTGTGGACTCTTTATTCCCCATAAGGGAATACAACGAATATAAATTCAATCAGATTTGGATCGTGTTAAAACACAAAGCTAGGAGAAGATAGTATGTCGTACGAAGTAAATGGCCAGACCATAGCTGCAAACGCTAATGGTTACATTGAGAATGTTGAAGACTGGAATGAAGATGTTGCCAAGGCTATCGCTGCGGCCGAAGGTGTTGAAATCAGCGCGCGTGGCTGGGATATCATCAACTACCTGCGTGACGAGTTCCTCAACAACGGTGGCAACCAGCCTAATGAGCGCAACATGGTCAAGCACTTCAAGGGTGCGTGGGATGACTCAAGTATCAACGCCAAGAGCCTCTACGAGCACTTCCCTAAGGGACCTGCCAAGCAGGCTGGCAAGATTGCTGGTACCCCTGAGACCAAGCGTAAGGGCGGCTACTAAGCCTTACGATGGCTGATAAAACCGGCGCCTCGCTAACACGAGGCGCCGGTTTTTTTATGTCTCGAGTTTGGCTAGATTGATCATCGCTTCAAGACGATCTATCCGCTCGTACTCGCTGCTGTTGTTATAGATGTTGACCATCTCATTGGCTATTGAAACCCAGTGTTCGAGGCCACGATCAATACAGGTTTTTACTGGGGTAAGAGAGCCATTGTCACTGCTGCACCACTGTTTATATACATCGAGTAGGGCGGGGAAAATTTCTCGACGAATACCACTGAAATTGGCCATATAGAAATGAATAGAAGGAGTGTTCTGCGTTGCGATTAATTGTGGCAGGGTGGAGATAGCGTCAGCAATATGGTCACGAATAGCGCGTGCATAGAGTTCACTCTTTGTGCCAGCAATTGACATCACCATCTCGTTCCACAATGGATTGAGTCGCTCTCCGCACTGATACTCCCCGATTTCATGCAGAACAACGGCCTCAATCTCGTTGTTGGTCATCTCTTCAAGGATCTCTGCAGGACTATCTTTAAAGCTATAGCTGCTCAGGGCTCGCCCCATGCTGTTTTCGTACTCCTTCCAGCCCCACTCTTCAATACGCTCCCAAAGCATGCGTTGCAGCGATTCACGTCGTACGATAATGGTTTTGCCTTGGGTCATGGCGGGGGGTGCGACAATATCTCGTGCCAGCTCTCGGCCAGTAATAACAATATTCATTGCCTGATGTTGTTGCTGGGACTCCAGTTCAGCAACAACAAAGAGTGGTTTGGCAAAGCGCCCATATCCGCCGCTATAGACGTACCCGTGTGGAAAAAGTTTGTTGTTGAGCATGTCGCTCTCAAAGGGAGAGAACAGTTGTGATGCGAAGCTGAGATCGGAAAAGGCGTCATTTTCAACTCGATCCCAGAGCGCCTCTCGCTCTGTTATCCAGCCACCCAATGCCTCATGAGCAAGCTTCTCTTCATAACCATGCCCCTGTTCCCAGCGATAGAGCTCTCGCATTTTGAGCAGGTAGATGCAGAGGGTATAGTTCTGAGCAAAACGAGCATCCGAGATGTGACAATTTTGCTGTACGGTTTCTATGAGGCTGTCGATTTCGCTGCTCACGGTCACTCCTCGTCGACGACATTGCCGACACCGACAATAAGACCTATTAAAATAGTCTGTCTTTAGTAAGATATCATGCGTGCTTGATACTGACTACGCTGCAAAAACCAATAGAGCCGATACGTGTCAACAGAGAGTGAAAAAGTGAACTCAATGAGTGGCGGTCAACGAAGTTTGTTGATCGTTGTACTACTACTGCTACTGTTTGTGCTCTTTGTAGGCCCCTGGCCCACAAATCACGACGATTATCTTGGGCAGTCCTATAGCCAGCAGACCTTCACCCGCATTGATCAGTTACAGCCCGTAATATCAGGGAATGGGAAGCTGAGTGCGGGACTCTCTGTGATCGATATCACCCCTCCGATGGGGGTGCCCCTGGCCGGTTATTCAGCACGAAATCCGAAAGAGAATGTTGGCGTGCGAGATCGTGTGTTTGTGAAGGCATTGTCGATTAAGGCTGGCGAGGCGCTGGTAACGATAGTTGCAGCTGACTACCTATTGCCAATTCCACAGCTAGTTGATGCGGTGGTACAACGCAGTGGTGTTGAACGGGGTGCAATCTTCTTCACGGCTACTCATACCCACTCGGGTCCAGGTGGTTATGGTGAAGATATGGTCTCACAGTACGCTTTGGGCAACTTCGATCCAGCCCAGTTTGAGCGCATGGTTTCGTCCTTTAGCCGAGCCGTGCTGGAGAGTCGAGCCTCAATGCTTCCGGTCAGGCTTAGTTATCGGCAGCAGCGACTCGATGCACCCAGTTCACAATCTCTAATGCGTCACGCCCTGGATAGAGAGATAGAGGCCTCTGCAACGCTCAATCTGCTACAGCTTTCGCATCTAAAGTCTAAGCGTCCCTTTGCCTCATTAGTCTCCTTTCCTGCCCATCCAACGATACTCGGTAAACGCAACTACAGAGTCAGTGGTGACTATCCGGCGAAGTTGCAGCAGCTGTTGGCCAAGCAGCTGGGAGGGGAGGTGCTGTTTGCCGTGGGCGCGGTGGGCAGTACCAAGACGCCTCGTGTCGATCTCGATCGGGAACAGAAACTTGATGAGGTGGCACGACGCATTGGTGAACGCTATGTGTCACTTGCAGCGAGTAAGGGTAAGCCTGGCATGAGTCTGTTAGCGTTAGAGGCGCCTGTCTCGAGCTATCTGCTGGAGGTTGATCTGCCGGTGCTCTCGGTCAATATCGCTGATGGTTGGCGTCTCAGTACGTTTCTCAGCGGTATTATTCATGATCAGAAGAGCCAATTGCAGCTGTTGCGTATCGGTAAGTTGGTACTGGTCGGCTATCCTGGTGATCTCTCGCTCGATATCGCCGATCGCCTGCGTGACAGATTTGAGGGCGATGGCATCGCCTTCTGGCCGACCAGCTTCAATGGCGACTATATTGGCTATCTGATGCCCCAATCACACTACCACTTCAATCGTTATGAGACGCGCCGCGCCAACCTGCTTGGACCGTGGGGTGGTGACTACTTCGATGACCTCACGCTACGCCTTGTAGAACGTGCTGTGACGCCCCATATCGAGTAGAGAAAATTCGTCCAAGAGAGGTAGAGCAGTGCGTATCAAGACAAAATGGCACAAAGACAAAGAGGGTAAGTCGCTCGAGGAGAGCGCTAGCGTAATGGGCTTTGTCGCCTGGCGTGCAGCTATGAATGGTCTCAATCAGATGGAGAATGATGGTTTCCGTACCGACTCATACAGCCACCAGCTGGAGATTATTGCAGAGTTTGTCGCCTTTGAGCTTCAGGTGGCTGATCGTCTGGCCTATATCCGTCTTGAGGATGAGGATCGTCAGGCCTTTATCTCCACCCTGGCGGGTCATCTGATTGAACATACGGTCGATAATATGCTCGATGTGCAGGGACCGGGTGACTACCGTCCTGTTGTGATAGAAAAGCTCAACAACCGAGCCGCAGAGTACGCAGAGTTGAAGTTTCAGGGGGAGGAGCCGGGTTATCCCTTCCTGAGCCATCTGGGGCGCTGTGTCGACGGCATAATGGGCGGTGAGAAGAACAAGTTTGCGATTGAGTTTGCAGCTGAGGTTATCGGTCCCGATCTGGTAAAAACCTTACGCAAGAGTGTTGCTGATCTACTCGACTAATAGATCGAGTTAACAACCGAGTCAGGCAATTGAATCAACACTTCACGCTAGACGGCCATAACAAGCAGGAAGACGAAGGCGATCACCAGTGCGATAGGTATGATTGCACCCATCCAATCCTTGCTTGACCCCTTGGGGCTGTTCTTCAGCATGTGACTGGCGCGCGGCCACAGGTAGAACAGCATCATCACAAGTAGTATTGCCGATCCAATCTTTAACCAATCCATTTTCTATCCTCCAAAAGAAAGCCCCGCCTAGGCGGGGCTTTCTGGTTTCTCTATCGCTTATGAATCAATCGTCACCTGAGAATGCACCAAGAATGTGAAGCAGGCTGGTGAAGATGTTGAGAATGCTGAGGAAGAGACCGACCGTCATCATCACATAGTTCGCATTCGGATCATGGATCATGCGGCTTGTGTCATAAAGAATCAGGCCGCTCATGATCATGATGACCGCAGCTGATATCGCCAGTGACAGTGCAGGGATGCCCATGAAGATGTTAGCCAGCGAAGCGACAATCGCGACAATCAGGCCAACCATCAGGAAGCCACCCATGAAGCTGAAATCTTTGCGAGTGGTCAGTGCATAGGCCGACAGGGCCATGAAGATGATTCCGGTACCACCAGCTGCAGTTGCGATCAGCTGGCCGCCGTTCTGCATGGCCAGATAGTGGTTGAGAATCGGGCCGAGGCCAAAACCGAGTAGGCCGGTAATTGCAAAGACAACACCGACGCCTGCGCCAGAATTGGCAGTGCGAGGCAGTACAAACCACATCAGCAGCAGCGCAATACCAGAGCTGGCCAGATTGGTCATGATGCCCATATTCATCGCCATTGAGGCGACGGCAGTCACAGCGCTGAAGATCAGCGTCATCGACAGCAGTAAATAGGTATTTCGAATCACCTTGTTGGTAGCGAGTACGCTCTCAACGTTGGTGTTGGTCGCGTTTGATTGGCTCAGGTTCATTATTGATGATCTCCAGTTTTCATCTGCTACTAATGGTAACAACGTGTTTTAGTAAAGCAAGTCGAACAGTATGACAGATGAGGTCAGATTTTGTTCCTTTCAAGGGCTAGCACTTTGGGGCCGACTTCGGGTATGATGCGCTCCGTTGGAGGGTTGGCTGAGTGGTCGAAAGCACCGGTCTTGAAAACCGGCAGGGGTGTAAGCCCCTCCAGGGTTCGAATCCCTGATCCTCCGCCATATTTTATCTATTCCCAATAGAATCAATTAATTAGCTTATATATAAGCAAACGCTTCATCATTGCCTGAAGTGTAGCTCAGCTGGCCTGGGCTGAGTTTGTTCTGTATCTATCTGATCTGCCCCCGACTTTTCCGCTGATTGATGGTGACCTGCTGTCACCATTGCTTAGGGATAAGGTCGATGAGTATCACTCTCTCCCCACTCTTGAGCTCCTGCGATCTGTAGTAGCCCGCTTTCTCACGCCGAAAATGTCAGTTGATTTAGACTGAAACAGACCCTTGAGTACGTTCATGGGGCACACAGTGCTGAAATACCACCGAATCTATGCCTCTCAGCACCCAATTCCATCGTGAAGCGGCTCCCAGACTCGCTGTGTGAACTATAGTGATGGACATGGATTAGTAGCAGCACCTTTTGCTGTGGAGCAGTGGAGGCTATCGATACACGAAATATCCCAATTATCATTTTGACCGCCAAGGTGTTGACTGATTACGGCCGAGAGTGCGGATAGAGAGATACCACTCATTCGAGAACAGCGACCTGATCCGGTGCTAATGGATATCCATATGCCCGGAACGGATGGTCTGGAGGCGACGCGCCTTCTCAAGCGAGATATACGCACGAGTCATATTCCAGTAATCGTAGTCATGGCAAGGGCAATGGATGGTGATCGTGAAGCAATTCTTGATGCTGGTTGTGATGGGTATCCCGCAAAACCGGTTCGATATAAGAAGATGTTAGCCCGGGTCGAGAAGACGTTAGATGATTAGATATAAGGCAGAAATCTTAGTGGGACATGCAGAACTAATAAGAGATCGTATCGGTGAAGAATAACCGCATACTCATTGTTGATGATGAGCAGATTAATTATCAATTAATCGAGGCAATGCTCATCACTGAACGGTATGAATGTTTCTATGCTGAGAATGGAAAAAAGGCGCTGTTGGCGATCGAACGCTACAACCCAGGCCTGATGTTAGTCGATGTGATGATGCCCGATATGGATGGTTACGAGCTCACCGAAAGGGTAAAGGGAAATCCGGCGCTTTCAGATATCCCGATCATTCTAGTGACCACACTCTCTGATCGAGAATCACGTTTACGCGGCTTTAACTCGGGCGCAGAGGAGTTTATCAGCAAGCCGGTCGACAAGATTGAACTGTTGTGTCGAATTCGAAATCTGATGCGTCTCAAAGAGATGATAGACAAGGCGAAACTTAACAGTGAAGCGCTCGAAGCGGAGGTAACAAATCGTACCAACAAACTGCAGGCTAGCCATAGTGAGCTGGAGCACACGCACAACGAGTTAAAACAGACGCAGCAGAAGATGGTCCATTCGGAGAAGATGGCCGCGATTGGGCAGCTCTCTGCAGGCGTTGCCCATGAGATCAATAATCCTGTCGGATATATAAATTCAAACCTAAATACACTCGAAAGTTACATCAAGGATCTGATGTGCCTGCTTTCAAGCTATGAGCACATTGAAAAACTACTGCCCGAGAATCATGTGGCGGTAGAGGAACTTCTGGCGCTAAAACGAGAGATCGACCTGGGCTACCTGAGCAAAGATATTGCGGAGATCATCAAAGATTGTCAGCACGGCGCAGAGAGAGTGAAGGAGATTGTCAGGGATCTGAAAGATTTCGCCCATCCTGATATGGACGATTGGCAGTGGGCCAACCTGCATAGTGGCATCGATAGCACCATTAACGTGGTTTGGAATGAGCTTAAATATAAGGTTGAGGTGATCAAGGAGTACGGAGATGTTCCCAATATAGAGTGTCTACCCTCTCAGCTCAATCAAGTCTGGATGAATTTGCTGGTCAACGCATCGCATGCCATTGAGGAGAGGGGCGTCATTATTGTACGCACGGGCATGGTTGATGAAGAGCGACTCTATGTGGAAATGGAGGATGATGGTAGTGGTATGGATCCGGCGTATGTAGATAAAATATTTGATCCTTTTTTTACCACCAAGCCACTGGGGAAGGGTACGGGTCTTGGTCTCTCAATAGCCTTTGGAATTATAGAAAAACATAGAGGTTCTGTTGGTGTTGATTCCGAGTTAGGGCGTGGTACCTGTTTTCGTATTGAGCTTCCAATCTCTCATGTGCAACATGACAAGGATAGTGGTGCAGGGATATAACGATGAACAGTAAGCGACTGTGCACGGCGGTAATGAGTCCCGCCGGGGAGGATCTCAAAGAGATCATTCAACGTGCCGATATCACGCTCTACAAGGCCAAGGCGAACGGCCGTAACGGTAGTGCCGCCTATAACGAAGATGACGCATAGGCCGCGCGTGTACATCTAACCGCACTAGTGACTGCTAGGCGGGCAGGAAGTCGATCGGATAGGTGATGGTCACTGCCTCAACCTCCTTGGCACCGAAGTTAAATAGCTTCACCCGTGCCATCACCCGAGTTGCGAGCTTGCCAGATCCCACCTCATTGGAGACCAGCTCGCAGGCGGTCACCTTACCGGCGGGTGAGATGGTCAGACGCAGCACCAGCTTTCCCTGCAGGGTCGGGTCGCGGCGCAGCTCACGGTTGTAGAGCGCATAGATCTTGCCTTTGTTGCGATCGAAGACCATCTGGATCTCTTCAATGCCGCGCCCTGCATAACGTGCACCACCACCGCTCTCACCCTCAACCAGTGATTCAACTGGCGCTGAGACGCGGGTGGTGCCGCGTTCGGCCAGACCGATACTGCCGCCGCCATTACGACTCACCTTTACGCTCTTGATGCCGCTGCTTCCCTGACTGACCTTGGCCGTAACGATGGCACGCTCGCTCTCACTCGCCTGCTTTCCACCCTGTGAGAGCCGTGTCTGTCTCAGCTTGGTGGAGGGCTGCTGGCGTAGATCGGCCAGCTCATCGCTAAAGGCGAGTAGACCGGAGCGCTGCGCTTTTTTACGTGCTGCGAGCGGATCGGGTTTCGGTTTCTGCACTACCTGTTTAGGTTTGGACTTCGGTACGCTCTTCTTAACGACCGTTTTGGCAACCCTCTTCTTCACAACCTTTGGTTTTGATTTGACCGTCGGCGCTTTTTTCTCGACCGTTTTCTTGATCGGTTTTTTCACAATCGGTTTCGGTTTGACGATCGGCTTGGGCTCGGGTCTCTGCAGGATCAGCTTTGCCAGCCTCGGGGGGAGCACGATCTTCTCTGGCTCAGGTTTGGGCGGTAGCGGCAGGTAGGGGATCAACAGGCTCAGCAGTAGCGTGGTGAGCAGTGTGCACAGTGTGATACGACGAAAGCGCCGCTCGTCCTCAGCAAAGGGCATCCAGGGGAGGGTTAGTGTCTCGCTGCTCACGGCTATCCCTCCCTGTTGGACTGCGACGCACGTGACTGTGCTGCCTTCTGCATCACTGCCAGTGATACGTGGCTAAAACCCGCCTCGGTACAGCTTGCCATCACCCGCTTCAGCAGCTGATAGGGGGTCTGTTTGTGACCCATGATGGTAATCTCGGGAGCCTTATCTTCAGCCGCTCTTGGCTTGCGTGCCGCTTCATCTTTAAGCGCCTGCATCAGTGAGGGGAGGGCGAGGCCATCGCGCTTGATCGATTCGAGTTCTGTCACAGGCTCACCTTGAAGCAGGATCGCATCCTGGGTCACCATCACCACCAGCGTCTGACGCGGTTTTGCCTCCGAGATCGACTCGGGTAGCTCGACGTTGCGGGTGCTGGGTAGCACCTCTCCATCGGAGGAGTTCACCAGCAGGAAAAAGACCAGGATGGTGAAGATATCCATCAGTGAGACCAGGTTGATCGCTGGTGCCGCGATACCGCGTTTGTGCTGACGCTGCATGCGTGCGGCGCGTTTTGAGAGTTTCATCGGCTGGCACTCCGCACGGCAAGCGGTGCATCACCCACGGCAATCTCGGGGAAGAGCTCTGCCTGTACGAGCGAACCACTCTGTACCACCTCGGCGAGTCGTACCGCATCCATCATCTCTACCAGAGTGTCGTAGCTGATTTCAGCCTCAAGCAGCAGGGTAATGTCGCGTTTCTCCGGATAGCGTGCCTTGAGCTGTTGCAGCAGAGTCGAGAGGGCGGCGAGATCATAGCCCTCATCACCTTTGGCAATCGACTTGATCAGCCCCCCGTTACGATCGCCCAGCTCCAGACGATCGCTGCGTATCACCAGCTCGAGCTGTAGCTGCGGTTTGTTGGCGCTCTGCGCAGCGTTCGCGGCGGGCAGATTGAGCTCCAGAATGGTGATGCGGGAGAAGACGGCGGTGATCAGCAGAAACGGCACCAGGATCACCATCAGATTCATGAAGGCGGTGATGTCGATGTCAGCCGACTGCGCCGCACTGTTGTGGTAACGACGACGGCGCATCAGGCGTGCCCAGAGACCTGACGCTGATCGGAGAGGGCGTTAACAAACTTTACCGAGGCCATCTCCAGGCTATCGACCAGCTGGGTGGTCTTTGACTGCAACACCGCGTAGAGCAACAGCAGCGGGATCGCTGCCATCAGGCCGAAGGCGGTGGTGTTCATCGCCACCGAGATACTGGCCGAGAGCATGTCCGCCTTATCGGCAGGGTTGGCGTTGGCCACAGCAGTGAAGGCCTGGATCAGGCCGATGATGGTGCCGAGCAGACCGAGCAGAGTGGCGATGTTGGCGAAGGTGGCGATGTAGTGGGTGCGTTTCTGCAGACGTGGCACCGTCTCCATCAGACCCTCTTCCATCGCCAGTTCAACATCGTCACGACGTCGTGCGCTCTTCATCCGTGCCAGACCGTAACCGAGGATTCGTCCGAGTGTCGCCTTCGACTCCTCGGTAATCGCCAGCACCTGTTTCAGGTTGCCCTCATGCAGCAGTGGAAGAATCTGTTTCCAGGCACGCTGGTTCTGATTGCGCACCACGCTAAGGAATATATAGCGTTCGATAGCGATGGCCAGACCGATGGCGAGCACGATAACGATCGGGTACATGAACATGCCACCTGACTGAAAGAAACTGACGATTGTGGTGTAGATGTCCATTAGCTAACTCCTCTGCTAATTAGTTGGTGTTGATGAATAAGTGGATGTCGCATTTTTATTTCCTAGTCACTATAGAGAGTCACTCGGGGCTATTTCTGTGAACCACTTCGTAATAATCGAGTTCACGTAGAAAGACTTCACGCTCCAGTGGCTGCAGTGATTCGTGTAGTAGTGAGTTGAAAGGCTGATTGAGTGCGTCACCCGGCTGTGAACCCTTCCACGGAATGATGATCAGCGACTTGGGTAGCTCGCTATTACCGTGTATCGACATACCCTGTAGATCCAGACTCTCCGTCTGCTCGGCATAGAGTGTTGTTGAGAACGGAAGGACAAATAGAAAGGGCAGGTGTTTGAGTTGAATCATCACGCGGTTACCTCTGTGCGGTGGTCGTTGCCAGACGCTGATCGATATCGGCCAGCCAGCGACGGGTTTCAGTGGCGTGCTCGGGTGCCAGCTCCAGATAGCGCTGGTAGTGGTGCTGGGCGGTGGTCAGATCCTGCAGATAGATGTCGTGCAGAATGCCAATGTTTCGATGTGCAATGGCCAACTCGGGATCGATCAGCAGCGCCTGCTGGTAGGCCTTTTGTGCAGCCTTGAATCGACCTGCCTGTCGATGCAGTAGAGCGATTTCGTTATGCACCACTGCGAGCTGGGGATCGATCTCGATGGCACGCTTAAAGGCTACAAGTGCCGCTTCATGCTCTCCCTGCTGCATCTGAGTAAGGCCAAGATTGGCGAAGGGCGTCGCCAGTGTTGGGTGAGCAGTGGTGATCGCCTGAAACTGTGCTGCAGCCTGTGGTAGCCGATTCTGCTGTAGTGAAGTTAATGCGGTGGTGTGAGCAGTGATCAGTTTTGGTGGTAGTTGTGGTTTGCCAACGGCCTTTCTTATATCCGTCTGGGGTGGCTCTATCGGCTGCTGCTTGACACTACTCTGTTCACGTTTTGAAGGGGTGTAGATTGAACTAAGGTCGATGGTGGGCAGTGAGACACAACCACTGCTCAGAGTGCTGAGCAGCAGGAGGATGCCCCAGTGCGATGCACCCTTAGCGCAGTGTTTGAATCGGTGCATGGCTCACGCTGACCGCCATGGATAGCGAAGCGAAGGCGGTTAGTCCGCGATAGTCGACGCCGTCTGCCTATTCGTAGTTGAGAGCGCGAGCGAACGACGAA
>NZ_MPRL01000020.1:0-34146 GCF_002020875.1 Solemya pervernicosa gill symbiont
GGGGCGCCGTAGGCATAAACGGTCGCGTTAAGTATTTGCCGCTTGCTTGGGCTTGGACGCCCAAAACAAGCTTCCGCAAAAATAGCGACTCCCCGATTGCGGAATTAGTGCAACCTATGAACACGCCTCAAAACAGCGCATCAATCCGGGACAAGCATGAAGTTTTATTCTGTTTTTACATGGAGTTACACACACACCTACCATTTAACGACTACAAACACACACAATATTTAAGGTTCTTTTCGGGCTTATCCTACAGATTTGTCAGCTTATGCTTACATGTTAAATCGTGATTAGAGAGATCGCTCTTACTGTTCTTGAAAAGAGTCGGTATCCTGCCGCTATGGAAACGATCCTTGACGCCATCAATCCCAATGCAAACGCTACTGTCAGCGCCTCCGCCGGCACCGGAAAAACATGGCTTCTCGTTTCGCGCACCATACGACTTCTACTCGATGGTTACCCCGCAGGTGGCATCCTGGCAGTCACCTTCACCCGTAAGGCGGCCGCTGAGATGGAGAGTCGCTTGATTGAGCGCCTGCGTGAGTATGTGGATCTCAGCGACTCAGCGCTTGATGACGCTCTCCATATGATCGGCATCAGCACAGATGAACAGATCAGAGAGCGGGCCCGCACGCTATACGAAAGGCTGCTCTTTTCTGAACACCCTATCCGCATTACCACCTTCCATGCCTTCTGTCAGGAGATGCTGCGAAGTTTTCCGCTCGAGGCCGATGTTCCTCCTGGTTTCGAGTTACTCGAATCGAGTGGCTTACTGGAGGATGAGGCGTGGGCAGCCCTCTACGAGGAGGCGAGTCGCAACCCCGATGCAGCACTTGCCCAGGCCCTCGACAACCTGTTTGAGCAGTGCAACGGTATTAATAGTAGTCACACGGCACTGAACAGCTTTCTTCAACACCGAGGTGACTGGTGGGCCTATACAGAAGCATGCAAAGACCCGATTGATACCGCCAGACAACGACTCCTCGATCTCCTCCAGATCGACCCAGATCTGCAGCCACTCGATCAACTCTTTAACCAGCCGACGATGGATGCACTGCAGCACTACACCGAATTACTGGTGATGCACGATACCAAAACCAATCTGAGTGCAGCAGCAAAGCTTGCTGATATCCGTGATGAAACCAACCCGGTAACTCAACGCCACCAACTACTGTGCGAGGTTCTGCTCACGGCCAAGGGCGAGCCGCGTGCATGTAAACCGAGCAAGGCACGGGCGAAGAAGATGGGGGAGGATGGCGAGGATCGTTTCATCGCACTCACCACTCAACTGACCCAGCAGCTACTCGCCTGCAACGACACACTGGCACGCATAAAGAGCTACCGGCTCAGTTCGGCCTGGTATCTTGCCGGTAGTCGACTACTCGATCACTACCAACGACTCAAACGAGAACAGCGTCTGCTCGACTTCACCGACCTGGAGTGGAAGAGCTACCAGTTACTCAACAACCATGAGCAGAGCGAGTGGGTTCAGTACAAACTCGATCAACGAATCGAACACCTGCTTATCGATGAGTTTCAGGACACCAATCCGACTCAGTGGCAGCTGATCTTGCCACTCCTGCAGGAGATGGCGGCCGGGAGCAGCGAACGTGGACGGAGCGTTTTTCTGGTCGGTGATAAAAAACAGTCGATCTACCGTTTTCGTCGGGCCGAGCCACGGTTGATGGAGAGTGCTGCAGAGTGGCTTGAGCAAAACCTCGCAGCCCACGCCTTTACCATGGATGCATCGCGCCGTTCAGCACCGGCAATCATCAACTGCGTCAACCATATCTTTGAAGAGACCCATCTCAAGCAGCGCATTCCCTCTTTCAGCAGCCACCAGACTCATCACACCGAGCTCTGGGGACGCGTGGAACTGCTACCACTACCGCAGATCGAACCCCCCGTCGAAATCGAACGACTCGGTTTGCGTAACCCGCTACTGGCCCCCCGGCCAGAGCAGCTGGCGATACGTCATCTTGAAGAGGGGCGGCAGATCGCCGCACGAATTAAACAACTGGTAGAGGAGCAGATACCAGTAGGTGCTAAGGATGAAGCACACCCGCTAGGCCACGGCGATATCCTCATCCTGCTACGCAATCGCACCCACATACACGCCTACGAAGAGGCCTTACGCGAGGCGGAGATTCCCTATATCGGCGATCAACGCGGCACTCTGCTGGAGAGCCTCGAGATCCGCGACATGGTGACACTGCTGGAGACGCTGATCACCCCGTTTGGCAACCTCTCTCTAGCCCAGATACTTCGCTCACCGCTGTTTGCCGCCAGTGATGACGATCTGATCACACTGGCCAGCAGTAACAACTGGATGCAGCAGCTAACAACGCTCGCTCCGACACTCGAACCGGGCACACCACTGGCTCGTGCTCACCACTGGCTCAGTCACTGGCGAGCACTGGTAGGTCGTCTGCCAGTGCATGATCTGCTCGACCGCATCTATAGTGAAGGCAACGTCATCGCTCGTTATGAGTCGGCCTTTCCGGAGACCCTACGTCCCCGGGTGCGAGCCAACCTGACCCGTTTTATCGAACTGGCCCTTGAAATCGACAGTGGTCGTTACCCAAGTCTCTCCGCCTTTCTCGCTCGTCTACGCTCACTACGAAGCCGCTCCAGTGAGGCACCCGATGAGGCACCTTCGGGTGGAGGAGAGCCACGTGTGCGCCTGATGACTATTCACGGATCAAAAGGACTTGAGGCACCGCTGGTGATTCTGGCCGATACAATCAACAGGCCGAGTAGTCGCAACGCCTACCAGCCAATCGTCAACTGGCCAGCGGGTGAAGTCCGTCCCAGTCAATTTTTGTTATCGGGTAAAAGTGACCGTCTCGACTCGATCTCTAAAACGCTACTCGAGAGTGAATCAGAGGCCGAGCTGCGTGAAGAGGCAAACCTGCTCTATGTCGCACTCACCCGAGCGCGTCAGCAACTCCTTGTCTCGGGCACGCCACCGAATAGAGGTGATGATCTGGGTTGGTACGGAATGATCCGTACTGCCTTAGAGCCACACGCCGATGTCGATGATGAGGGGCGGTTGATACTGAGCAGCGGAGAGCAGCCAAACCTTGCTAAACCCGGTAGTAACAAACTCTCACAGAAGTCTGTTTTTGATCCACTCCTCAACCACCCCATACGGTGGACAAACAGTCTGGTTGAGATCGCCCCAAGCAGAGCGACTGCTGCGCGATCCCTCTCGAGTGATGGCGATGAGGATGGTCGCGATCGCGGTCTATTGATCCATCGAATGTTGGAACTGCTGACTCAGGCTCGCGTAAATAGTGTGGAAGTGAAAAACCGGATCTGTAGTGAGTTCGACATGGAACCTCAGGATGAGATTCTGCAACAGAGTTTCGATGAGGCACAGGCGGTCGTTGATGCCGCTGAACACCGTGCGTTCTTCAATTCACAAAACTACCTGCACGCCTACAGTGAGGCACCGATCAGCTTCAAAGACGATGGAGTGATGGTCTATGGGATTATCGACCGCCTAGTGGTCACTGAAACGGAAGTGATTGTGATCGACTACAAGAGCCACCGCTCAGCCACCGTTGAGGAAGATAGCCTGGTCGAACACTATCGACCTCAGATCCACCTCTACTGCAAAGGGGTTGGCAAACTCTTCCCCGACAAGCGGGTTAGAGGCGGTCTGCTCTTCACCGCCGCTAACCGCTTCAGAGAACTGACACTCGAATGAGCGCCTGGGACTATTTGTCCTGGGCCAACACCTGCAACAGACGATCGCTGGGCAGGTAACCCGGTAGCTTACGACCCGATGGAGTAAAGATGGTCGGCGTACCGGTAATGCCCAGATCGGCAACCATTGCCAAATGTTTGATGATCGGATTCTCGCAATCGCCCTTTTCAACCGGCTTGCCATTTTTGGCATCAGTCAGCGCCGCATTTCGATCCTTGGCACACCAGACATTAACGGTCTTTTTATAGCTAACCGAACCGACACCTGCTCGCGGGAAAAATAGATAACGCACGGCAACACCCGCCTCGTTCAACTGCGGAATCTCCGTATGGAATTTGCGGCAGTAGGAGCAATCGATATCGGTAAAGACGGTGATGGTCTGTTTCACTTTCTCCGGTGCATAGATAATCGTGCTTTTGTCATCAATCTTGTTCAGCACCTTAAGCCACATACCGGCAAGGCGCTGCTCGGTCAGATCGACCTTGGTCTTCATATCGACCAGGTTGCCCTGAATCATGTAGCGGCCATCACCGCTCACATAGACCACCTCACCAGCGGTGGTAATCACTTCAAAAAGACCGCCGATCTCAGACTCGGCAATCTTCTCAATCTCAACACCTGGCGCAATGCGTTTCACCGCAGCGGAGACAACGCTCTCAGTACTATCAGCAGCATGTGCCGCTGCCATCGTGAACAGAACGGGAATGATAAATAATTTCTTAAGCAGTGACATCGTGATTAACCTTCACAAAATAGATAGTTAGAAATAGGAGGCGCCAAGCGCAAAATCGGCTCACACCATAACACCCTAACCCGTGATCGGCCATTGAGTTCCCCACAGTTTCAACACCCTTTACTCACACTAACCACGCGGATGATGTTCCGCATGCAGCGACTTCAATCTTTCACGTGCCACATGGGTGTAGATCTGGGTGGTAGAGAGGTCACTGTGACCGAGCAACATCTGCACCACTCGCAGGTCAGCGCCGTGATTTAGCAAATGGGTGGCGAAGGAGTGTCGCAGCGTGTGGGGTGAGAGCGCCTTGTCGATACCCGCCTTTAGCGCATAACGTTTTATCAGCTGCCAGAATGCCTGACGCGACATCGCTGAACCTCTTCGGCTGGGAAAGAGCGCATCGTTGACCTGCCCCTTCATCAACATTGGCCGCGCCTCTATCAGGTAGCGATCAAGCCAGCCGAGCGCCTCCTCACCCAAAGGCACCAAGCGCTCCTTGTTACCTTTGCCCATCACCCGTACCAGTCCCTGACGACTATTTAGCTGCAGCATCGTGAGATTGACCAGTTCTGAGACACGCAGACCACTGGCGTAGAGCACCTCCAACATCGCTCGGTCACGCAGACCCATTGGCTCGTCTATGTCAGGGGCATCAAGTAGAGCCTCTACATCGGTTTCGGTGAGTGATTTGGGCAGTGGACGTCCAAGCTTCGGTGCCTCGATCTGAGCCGTGGGATCTACTGAGAGACGTCCCTCTCGGAGCTGCTGCTGATAGAAGCGGCGCATTGATGAGAGCAGTCTTGCTGTGGTTCGAGGAGTGGCCCCCTTAGAGACACGCCATGAGAGATGCGCTAACAGTTCACTACGTTGAGCTGCGTTGAGATCACTCCCCTTTGCTGCCAACCAGCCCGCCACACCACTCAGATCGGAGCGGTAGGCGGAGAGGGTGTTATCACTCAGACCGCGTTCCATCCAGAGCGCATCGATGAACTGTTCAATCAATGCACGATCGGCATCGGACGGTGATCGCCGCTGCTCTTTCATTGCTGCCCTCTATCTCCTGCGATTGATTGTCTGAAAACCGGTTAAAACCCACACAAAAAATACCACCTCTGCACCTGATTTCGCAGACATTTATCTAAATAGCGTGTGATAGGATAAACCACTTCAGAAAACATCGTACGCAGTCATAAAGAGCCATACCCTAATCCATGGTAACCGAGAAGATCACCGCCGTAATTCTTGCAGGTGGACGTGCCAGCCGCATGGGCGGTAACGACAAGGGATTACTACCATTTAAAGACAGACCTCTGATCGAACATATTCTCTCCGCCATTGAGGGAAAGGTCGATAACATCATCATCAATGCCAATCGCAACCTCGATCAATATCGTCGCTATGGATATCCGGTCGTCAGTGACGAGATTGCCGACTTTGCCGGACCGCTTGCGGGCATTCTCGCCTCAATGCGGGCAGCGACGACCGACGCTATCATCACCCTTCCCTGCGACACCCCCTTCATCAGTAGCGACTATATTGAGCGCATGCATCACGCATCGACCGGCGCCTCGGGCGCTATCGCCTGCCACGATGGAGAGATCGAACCACTGTTTGTGTTACTACCCTGCAGGCTCGAAATCTCACTCAGTGAATATCTCGCCAGTGGCCGAAGAAAGGCGCGTGACTGGATGGCGAGCATCGATTCTGCAGAGGTCGACTTTTCGGACCAAATAGAGATGTTTAAAAACTTCAACACTCCTGACGAGCTCAACAGCACCGGAGCAGCCTCATGAAGCGCCCCCCTGTACTCGGCTTTGCTGCATTCAGCGGTACTGGTAAAACCACGCTGTTAAAGAAGATCATTCCTCAATTGAATGATCGGGGCGTTCGCATTGCATTAATCAAACATGCACATCACAATTTTGATATCGACACTCCCGGTAAGGATAGTTACGAGCTGCGCAAGGCGGGGGCAGGACAGGTCCTGATCTCATCCGACAAACGCTCAGCACTGATCACTGAAAAACCACAGACCGAAGAGCCGAGACTTGAGGATATGATTGTGCAACTCGATCATATGCAGACCGATCTGATTCTGGTCGAAGGATTCAGACACCTCCCCTTTACCAAAATCGAACTCCACCGGCCGTCTCGGGAAAAACCTCTGCTTGCACGAGAGGATAGTTCCATTATCGCGATTGCCTCCGATAGTCCAATAGCCTCTGCGCCAGATCTGCCCCACCTCGATCTTAATAATAGTGCCGAGATCGCCGAATTTATTTACGCCTGGTACACCAACCAGTCGAATAGAACTGAACAATAACTGCTTAAGAGAGATAGAGATGAGCGACAAACTGAATATCGATTGTTGTAGCCAACCGAGTGGCCTGTTGAGTGTGGAAGCCGCACGTCAACGTATCCTTGAACCGATCAATCCCGTCACAGAGAACGAGACCCTTGAACTACGTCACGCACTGGGGCGCACCCTGGCCGAGGCGGTCACATCAAGCCTCGATGTTCCCTCCTACAAAAACTCTGCCATGGATGGTTATGCGTTGCATAGTCGTGATTTACCAAACAGTGGTAGCGCCAACCTACAGCTCATTGGCACCTCACTGGCAGGCCACCCCTACGATGGTAGCATTGAGCCAGGCAGTGCGATTCGCATTATGACCGGTGCTGCAGTCCCAGATGATTACGACACCGTGATCATGCAGGAACAGGTTGAACGTAGCGATGAGATAATCACTATTTCGAGTGATCACTGTGCGGGTGAGAATGTACGTTACCCCGGTGAAGACATTAAGAGTGGCGATATCGCTGGCGACATCGGCCTGACCATTCGCCCCGCAGAGCTGGGTCTACTTGCATCACTGGGGATTAGTGATGTCAGCGTAAAGCGCCGTCCCAAGGTCGTCTTCTTCTCCACCGGCGATGAGCTGCGCGAGGCGGGGGATAAGCTGGAAGCGGGGCAGATCTACGACAGTAATCGTTACACCCTCTACGGTATGTTAAACAAACTCGATGTAGAGATGGAGGATCTGGGCATCATTCCCGACCAACCCGAGGCGATCGAACGGGCATTCAGGGAGGCGGGAGAGCGTGCCGATATCGTCATCACCTCTGGTGGCGTCTCAGTCGGCGATGCCGACTATGTTAAGCAGACCCTGGAGCAGTTCGGTTCTATCGATTTCTGGAAAATCGCGATGAAACCAGGCAAACCACTCGCCTTTGGTGCACTGGGTAAGAGTGTCTTTTTTGGTCTCCCCGGCAATCCGGTCTCGACCATGGCAACCTTTTACCAGTTCGTCATTCCGGCGATCAGAAAACTCAAGGGTGAAACCGCCGAGAAGATCTGGACCCTGAAGGTTCCCTGTCACTCAAAACTAAATAAACGCCCAGGGCGTACCGATTTTCAGCGTGGCGTATTGCAGAGTAGTGCCGATGGTTCACTCTCGGTCCACACCACCGGACTACAGGGATCGCATGTGCTCTCTTCGATGAGTAAGGCGAACTGCTTTATCGTTCTACCCGCTGAGAGCGGAAATATTGAAGCGGGCTCGATGGTCGAGGTGCAACCGTTTGAATCGATGCTCTAAATCGAGAGACAAAAAAAGGGGTGCTAATCAGCACCCCTTTTTATTGCGCTAACGCGCTTGTGGTTACGCCTTTTTCTTGGCGGGACGACCACGGCGTTTCTTCGGTGCTGTTGCACCCACCTTCTTGGTCACATCAGTCATAAAGCGCTTTTCCCACTTCTTGCTGTAGCTATCAACCGCCTTGTCACGCGACTCAAGAATTGACTCCAGCGCCTTCTCCAGAACGGCCACACGCTTCTCAGCAGCTTTCTGCGCAGCTGTAGCACTCTTAGCTGCATCCTGTGCCTCTTTGGCACTCTGACGCCAACGCTCTTTGAGCTCTACCTGCTTATTCAGTGCAGCGCGTACCGTTGAACCGGTGCGTTTCTTGGTTGAAGCCTTTGCAGCAGCGCCCTTGTTGAGCGGTGGACGACCACGACGTTTCTTAGGTGCAACGGCTGTAGTCGCTGCGGCGGTGGTTGCAGTCGTTTCACTCTTTGGTGGACGACCGCGGCGTTTCTTTGGAGCTGCCGTCGGAGCTTTAGCAGTTGCAGCAGCCGCACTCTTTGGTGGACGGCCACGACGTTTTTTGGGAGCCGCTGCTACTTCACTTTTTGCAACGGGTGCCTTTTTCGCAGCAACCTTCTTCTTTGCTACTGCTTTTTTCTTCGGTGCTGCCGTCCTTTTTGCAGCTGCCTTTTTCTTGACTCTAGCCATTATTAACTCCGAAATTCAAATATTCACAAATAATTATACGAGCAATTCCATTTTATTCAAATTTCTCAATTAATTATCTCGTTTTTGACAATGACTCGCGTAACTATTCACTAACACTTTAGGTAAAATTTATATGTCTAGATACAATATTTCACAAATAATGGCTTGCAGAAAATGTGCATTTCATCGTTATGCGCTCAATAATCTGAACTATATAGCGACTCACCGCGTAAGATCCTATATTTAGATTGAACAGCCGAGATTGAATTATTACGATTCGATTCGACTCAACATCACTAATTCTCATTCACGACGTAACCGGGTAGAAAATGGCACGTAAAAGAAGCAAAAAAGAGACAAAAGTAGAGACCGAGACACAGGGAGAATCTGGGCTGATACTGCATAATGACGTGCTACCAACCACGCTCTATCTATTGCCCATTCATGATCGCCCCTTTTTTCCCGCCCAGACCATGCCGATTTTGATGGACGAGCAGCCTTGGCTCGACACCGTGCAGCGGATTGGTGAGCTGCCACAATACATGGTCGGACTACTGCTGACACGAAATAAATTCGACACGCACCCCAACCGAGATGATTTTTTCGAGATCGGCAGTACTGCGCGTATGCACCACCCGGTTCACTCTGATGAAAAAATTCAGTTTATCGCTGAGGGTCTGCAGCGATTTCGCGTTATCAAATGGCTCTCTGAGCAACCGCCATTCCTAGTAAAAGTCGAATATATTGATGACAGTTATGAAAACACCGACCAACTCAAGGCCTACGCAATGGCGGTCATCAATACGATTAAAGAGCTGATCCCCCTTAACCCGCTCTACAGTGAAGAGCTGAAATATTTTCTCAACCGGTTTAGTCCTAACGAACCCTCGCCGCTGGTCGATTTTGCTGCCAGCCTGACTACCGCCGAGGCGCACCCTCTACAGGAGATTCTCGAGACCATCCCCGTCTTCACCCGCATGAAAAAGGTGTTGGTGCTCCTGAAAAAAGAGCTGGAGGTTGCCAAGCTTCAGTATCAGATCAGTGAGCGTGTCGAGGAGAAGATGACCGATCAACAGCGGCAGTTTTTCCTACGTGAGCAGCTCAAGGCGATACAGAAAGAGTTGGGGCTAGCCAAGGATGATCGCACCGCCGATATCGACCGTTTTAATGAACGACTCGAGAAGCTGCACCTCAGTGATCAGGCACAACGTCGAGTCGATGATGAGATGCAAAAACTCTCAATCCTTGAATCAGGGTCGCCCGAGTATGGTGTTACCCGAAACTACCTCGACTGGATCACCACCCTACCCTGGGGTAATTATTCAAAAGACACCTTCAATCTGAAAAATGCGCGCCAAATCCTTGATCGCGACCACGACAGCCTGGACGACGTCAAAGAGCGCATCATCGAATTTCTTGCCGTCGGCAAACTCAAGGGAGAGATTGCCGGTTCGATAATTCTGCTAGTTGGTCCACCCGGCGTAGGCAAGACATCCATCGGTCAGTCGATCGCCAACACACTCGACCGCAAGTTCTATCGGTTTAGTCTGGGCGGCATGCGTGACGAGGCAGAGATCAAAGGACACCGTCGCACCTATATCGGAGCGATGCCTGGAAAATTCGTTCAAGCCATCAAGGAGTGTGAGACCGCCAACCCCGTCATCATGCTCGATGAGATCGACAAGGTCGGTGCCTCCTACCACGGTGATCCCGCCTCAGCACTGCTCGAAGTGCTCGATCCTGAACAGAACAGCGATTTCCTAGACCACTATCTGGATGTTCGATTTGATCTCTCCAAGGTGCTCTTCATCTGCACCGCCAATCAACTCGACACTATTCCCGGGCCATTACTCGACCGCATGGAGATTATCCGCCTCTCCGGCTACATCACCTCTGAGAAGGTCAACATTGCCAAGCACCATCTCTGGCCACGCACACTCGATCGTGTTGGCCTGCTGAAAAAGCAGCTCAACATCAGCGATGCCGCACTTCGTCATCTAATCGATGGGTATGCACGGGAAGCCGGGGTACGAAATCTGGAGAAGCAGCTGAAACGGATTGCCCGCAAGGCTGCGGTAAAGATCGTCAAACGCAACAAGACACCCATTCGTGTTGGCATCAAAGAGGTTGAACACTATCTTGGCAAACCCTTTTTCAAACAGGTCAAGCCCCTCAGTGGAGTCGGCGTGGTTACCGGGCTCGCCTGGACCTCTATGGGTGGCGCGACACTCGATATCGAGGCGAGTCGCATCCACACCAAAAACCGAGGATTTAAACTGACCGGAAAATTGGGTGAAGTGATGCGTGAATCCGCTGAAATTGCCTACAGCTTCATCTCCTCTCACCTCAAGAGCTATGAGGGTGACGCCGCCTTTTTTGATGCCGCCTTTGTCCATCTGCATGTACCCGAAGGCGCCACGCCAAAGGATGGCCCCAGCGCGGGCATCACTATGGCGACAGCACTACTCTCGTTGGCACGCAATCAACGCATTAAACGCAAACTGGCCATGACCGGAGAATTAACCCTGACTGGCCACGTGTTGGCGGTCGGCGGAATACGGGAGAAGGTCATATCGGCACGACGCAACAAGATCGTAGAACTGATACTTCCTGAGGCAAATCGCTACGACTATGAGGATGTCCCTGAGCACATTCGCGCGGGTATGACTGCCCATTTTGTCGCCCATTACGATGACGTAAAGGCAATAATCTTCGATTAGAGCAATTCAGGCCGACCGTTAATCAGGCACGAGCGATGGGGAATGTAATCACCTCATCGATCGTTTTTACTCCTGTTACAGCCATTATCAGACGATCAAATCCAAGTGCTACCCCTGCAGAATCGGGTAAGCCACTACTCAAAGCCGCGAGCAATCGCTCATCGAGTGCTGCCTGTTCGAGTCCAGTCTTCCCTCTCGCATCCAGATCAGCGCTGAATCGACGCCGCTGCTCTTCAGCATCGGTCAATTCATGAAATCCGTTTGCCAGTTCAACACCATCCAGATAGAGCTCAAAGCGCTCTGCCACAGCTGGGTCACCCGACACCCTGGCCAGTGAAGCCTGGCTCGCGGGGTAGTCATGGATAAAGTCGGGGCCATTGATTCCCAGACGAGGTTCGATGAGATGACTCATCAACAGATCGAGCCACTCATCACACCCCATCTGCTTGGCCACAATCTCAATACCATTTCTCTCAGCACAGAGTTCCAACACTTCTTCAGAGGCGTTGAAGGGATCGATATTGAGTTCACGTTGAAACAGCTCTCGGTAGCTTGTACGGCGCGTTGTAGCCAGGTCACGCTGCCCATCCATCAGATAGCGCAACAGCGCGTCGACCTCATCCATCAGCTGATGGTGATCAAAGCCCGGCCGATACCACTCCAGCATGGTGAACTCGGGATTGTGCAGGCGTCCCGATTCACCATTACGAAAGGTTTTGCAGAGCTGATAGATCGGGCCACTACCTGCAGCCAACAACCGTTTCATCGCAAATTCGGGAGAGGTGTGTAGATAGAGGTGCGAGTTATCCAGATCGCCTACCCCACGATAGCGGCTGGCGAAGCTCTCAATATGTGGATCGCTGTTAGCTGCTGAGGAGAGCAGTGGCGTCTCGACCTCGAGCACGCCCCTATCGAGAAAGAATTGTCGAAGCCGCCGTAGAAGATGCGCCCGCAGACGTATCATCTCTAGGCTCGCACTGGGTCGCCACTCTTGCTCGTGCATATTTTTTTCGGGAAGGTGTACCGGTCTCAGTTTAGTGAAACCGGTTCAGATAGTGATCTGATTCGGCATTATTCCTTGGCACGACCGACATATTCGCCACTGCGAGTATCGACCTTGAGGATGTCACCGATCTCAATAAAAAGCGGCACCATAACCACAGCACCCGTCTCCATGGTGGCCGGTTTGGTGCCGCCCTGAGCAGTATCACCACGGACACCGGGGTCGGTCTCAGTAACGTTCAACACAACGTGATTGGGTGGAGTAATGCTGATCGGTGAGCCGTTCCAGAGCGTAACCACACAGATATCCTGCTCCTTGAGCCACTTTTTATCATCGCCGACGGCTGCCTCATCGGCACCCAACTGCTCGAAGGTTTCAGGATCCATGAAATACCAGGCATCGCCATCGTTGTAGAGATACTGCATATCGGTGTCCATAACATCGGCCGCCTCAACACTTTCACCCGATTTATAGGTCCGTTCAACGACTCGCCCAGTCTTAAGATTACGGATTTTGACGCGATTAAACGCCTGCCCCTTGCCTGGTTTAACGAACTCATTCTCAACGATTGAGCAGGGATCACCATCGATCATCAGTTTAAGGCCGCGTTTGAACTGGTTAGTGCTATAGGTTGCCATTGTGCTTCACCGTCTAAATCTGGTTTATGTGATAATTAGGCGCAACATGATACCCCGAACCGTCCCATCATGGCAGCGAGAGCTGTCCCAATCGATCCGCGACCCCGCTGAACTACTGCTGCGTCTAAAACTTGGTAGCGAGCTGCTCGAGGATGCACGCCACGCGGCCAAGCTATTTGGACTCTACGTCTCTCCCGCCTACCTATCGCGAATCGAGGTTGGCAACCTATCCGACCCCCTCCTTCGTCAGGTACTGCCATTGAGCGATGAGCTGATCGAACAGAGGGGATTCAGTATGGACCCAGTGGATGAGTTTGAAAGCTTCAAAGCTCCCGGACTACTGCAGAAATATCATGGACGTGCGCTGTTGATAACCACAGCGGCCTGCGCAATCAACTGTCGCTACTGTTTCAGACGCCACTTCCCCTATCAGGGTTCAGCCCCCACCGAGAGTAACTGGCAAGAGGTACTCAAGTCGCTCCGCGAGGATGATTCGATTAGTGAGCTCATCCTTAGTGGCGGCGACCCACTGCTGATCACCAATGAGCGCCTTGCCGGCTTTCTAGATGACCTTGAGACCATCACTCACCTTAAGCGCGTAAGAATTCACAGCCGTATTCCGATCGTGCTACCAAGTCGCATTGATGCAGAACTGTGTCAAATATTGGCCTCTAGCAGACTCTTCAGTGTAGTCATCATCCATGCCAACCATTCTAATGAGATCGACGATGAGGTTAGTTCCGCACTACGTAGACTGCGACCAGTCGCTACACTGCTCAACCAGTCGGTTCTTCTTAAAGGTGTCAACGACAGTGCCGCTACTCTTAGCGAACTGAGCGAACAACTTTTTGCCAATGGTGTACTACCCTACTACCTACACCAGCTCGACCGGGTACAGGGGGCGGCGCATTTTGAGGTCACTGACGGCGAAGCACTTACAATTCACCAGACGATGTCAGAGTCACTACCCGGTTACCTGCTGCCAAAACTGGTTAGAGAGGTAGCCGGAAAACAGAGCAAAACACCACTCATCGAACTGTTTAGCACGACATTTTCTGACACTGACACCGAGGGTATTTTTTCGCTAACATCAATGGGTTATTAACATCACATTATTATTGTGGTATTAATCACAGAGACAATCATTCACATCTATGATTATGGCAAAACTGCCAATCAACTCGACAAGCGTCGCCGGCATGCGACAAAGGAATTCAGGGATTTTAACCGGTGAGCAGTAACGATTCATCCATCTATGCGATACCCGTCCAGCACGCGCCCGACGAGCTGAGCTTTGACCTGCGCCCTAAGAAGGTTAAAGAGTGGTTCGATGCACTACCGATGGCCAATCTGGATGAGGTCACACGGTTGGTTTCCGAAGCGCTCAGCGATATCAGCACCCTGCAGATCAAACCCAGTGAACGGTACAAACTGCTCGAGCAGTTTCACCCGCTTATTCAGATAATTTCTGAAACACTACAGCGAAAATTCGTCGGCAGGCCGCTACCGCTGAGTGATGTCAGTAACCGTGCTTACTCACTGTTACAGGAGATCAATATCCTGATGGCCGTGGGTTATAAGACAGTCATCGTTCAGACGCTAACCCAGACCGGTAAACGCATCGACATATCGATGATTACCTACGCAACCCATCGCAACATGCGCTACCTCAGCACCATCCTGATGCATGCCTACCAGATATACGGCAGCTACCCAACCAATACCTGGAAAGATATCCACCAGCTCTACAGCTTTGCCACTCAGAACAAGATCAGCGAAACCCCAGTTAAAGATCAGATGCTCAAACGCAGAACCACCTGCACCGTTGAGGACATGATTAAACGCACCATGCTTCTTTCACTCGCCTGCCCCTACCGTCTCCATCAGGGGGAGGTCGACCGTGTATATCAGATGCTTGAACAGTGGGTTAGAAACACAAAGATTGGGGGTACTAGCGATGCCGTGGAAGAGAATGGTATTTTTGTCACCCAACTCGATCTCGATGCTCCACCAACTTACCGCGCTCTACACAAGGCGAGTGGCGACCCAAGTCAGATTCGGATTCTCGATACCACCGAACTAGCAGACGATCTGCAACTTCAGGTAACCGAGAACGGAGAGGACAACCGCGTGGTTATCGGTGAGACCAAACTCAGCCACGACCTGCTACGTCGTCTGGCTCTTGCCTGGGGTATCGTACCCAAACGGGGTGAGAACCGACTCAACATCAGCACCAACGTTGAGATCACTAGCGGCATCAATGCAATCTACTACCACATCAGTGGCATCAATCCTGACAAAAATCATCGTTATGGATTTGGTGCTCCACCACCACCTTCACCGACCAAAGATGAGCCGATAGGAATCCCGAGTTCGTCCATCCCTTCCGATTTAACCGTCATCGATTTTGAGATGAGCAGTGAAGAGCGTGAAAAGATCGGGCTTCCGGCTGGCCTGCGCCCCGACATTGACGAAAGCAGTGATTCAACTCCGGCCGCGCCTGCAGCAGATAGTCCCTATCCGACTCAGAACTGGAATATGGTCAACGTGAGTGCAGGAGGCTACTGCCTACTCTGGAATGATGAACACGCCTCTACCGCCAAGGTTGGGGAATTGATCGGCATCCACAATACCGGTGAAGAGGACATCCACTATTGGGGCATCGGCGTCGTGCGATGGATGCGCTGTGAAGAGAGCGAAGGGCTCAAGGTAGGCGTTCAGATGCTCTCCCCCAGCGTCATTTCTCTGCTTGTCGAGCTTGGCGAGGAGCTGACCGACCCAACGGGGCACTGGTTACTGATTCCCGAAAACCCTGCAAGTGAAATAGCCTCTTCGCTCATATTGCCCGCCTATCCACTCAGAGCTGGACAGAAGGTGATGATCAAACAGCAGGACAAAGATCTCTATGTCGAATTGGCTGAGATGACTGAGAATACCGGCTCATTTGCCCAGTACCATTTCAATCCGCTCGGCACATCTGCACAACCCAAGAGCAAACGAAACGGCAACGAAAACAGCTCGCCAAAACAGCAACAGAACAACGGTGAAGCGTTAGACTGGAAGCTCATCTAGTTTTCAGTTACCCGCTGATCTCACACTGGATTCCCTCAGCCGCTTCGAGACCATATCTCCCCTTCTGACATTAGCGAGACCGGCACGGTTTCCCACAGTTGTGATTTACGCTACGATTATCCGTGGAGATCGTAAGAAAATGACCAACTTTCGGCTAATTAGCGATCAATCTTAATAAATACCATCACCTCTTAGAGGGATATCAGCAGGTGCGGCAGATTCGGTTCAGTCGTCATGGCTTGAAGGAATAACAAGAAGATGGATGGAGAGAAACGCCTTCACCTACTAATCGGTGAAAGCTCTTTTAATGTTGCAGACGATTATGTCAGCGCCATTCGCGACGCTGGCTTTGCCGTTCGTGAAAAACGTGTCGAGGATCTCGAGGATCTCGAGGAGGCGCTCAATACACAGCGCCCCGATTTAATCCTCTGTTCAACGGGCATGGATGAACTCTCACCGAGAGAGATCATTACGGCCCTCTCCGCTCACAACATCGAACTCCCACTGATCATGGTCGACCCCGATCCCACCCCAGCCGCACGTGTCGAAGCAATGCGTGCCGGTGCCACAGATTTGATCATCAAGGGCGATATCGCCCATCTGCAACTTGTAGTCAGTCGCGAATATCGCAACCTGATCAACTATAGAGAGATGGTCAGCTGTAAGAGTGCCTTTGGCGAGAGTGAACGTCGCTGTCACGGCCTGCTCGACAACTCTCGTGACGCCATCGCCTATATCCATGAAGGCATGCATATCTATGCCAACTCAGCCTACCTCGAACGCTTCGGCTACGACGATAGCGAAGAGCTAGAGGGCATGCCGGTGATGGATATGGTCGATACTGAAGACCAGGCAAAATTCAAAGACTACCTGCGCGCCCATGCCAAGGGTAAGAGCAAAGAGAGTGAACTCGACCTGCAACTTGTCACTCTCGACGGCAAGGGTTTTCAGGGAAAGCTCGAGTTCTCCCCCGCCACCATCGATGGCGAACCCTGTACCCAGATCATCATCAGAGATCATCGTGCCAGCAAGGATCTTGAAGAGAAGCTCCAGTATCTGAGTAAACAGGACCTTCTCACCGGTCTCTATAACCGCCAATATTTCCTCGATGAGCTTGAAGTCGCCGTAGAGAAGGCTCGCAGTGGCACCGCAGAAACGGCTCTCATTTACATCGATCTCGACAACTTCAAAGAGATCAAGGAGCAGGTCGGTATTGCCGGCAGCGATCTGGTCCTGACCGATGTCGCAAAGATGCTCAGCAGCAAGGTGGCTGAAAACGACACCCTTGCCCGTTTTGGTGATAGCACCTTTACCGTATTGAGCTATAACAAACAGGCTCTGGGCGCAGAGATGCTTGCCGAGGAGCTACGCCACGCCGTTACTGATGTCATTTCGGAAGTTGGAGTTCAATCGATAACCACCACCTGTAGCATCGGTATCAGCACCATCGACAGCAGAAGTGTTGATGCCCACGAGGTGATCTCACAGGCCGATCTTGCCTGTGAGGTGGCTAAGAAGGGTGAAGGTAACAAGACCCATATCCATGACCCTGTCGCCGATCAGGAGGCGGGAGATCAGCGAGATGAAGACTGGGTTGAGCGTATCAAACTGGCACTCAAAGAGAATCGCTTCCGCCTCGTCTTCCAACCGATCGTCAGCCTGCACGGCGACTCCCGAGAGAACTATGAGGTACTGGTTCGTATGATCGACACCCATGGTGATGTCATCATGCCGGGGCAGTTCATCCAGGCGGCCGAGCAGGCCAATCTACTGGCAATTATCGACCGCTGGGTCATCGTGCATGCCATTTCAGTCATTGCGGATCAGCGCCGTAGCGGTCGCAACACCCACTTCTTTATCAAGATGTCAGGCGCATCGGTCGTTGATGAAGGCACCCTTGGCTGGATCCGCGAGTGTCTACAAAAACATCGTCTGGAAGGAGACGCCATTACCTTCGAGGTTCATGAGGAGGATGCCACCCACCATTTGAAGACTGCCAAGGTGCTCTTCGAAGGGTTGAAGCAGCTACACTGCAGCGTGGCCCTGGAACACTTTGGTAAGGGTGCAAAGTCATTCAATATCCTCAAACATCTGCCGGTCGACATGCTCAAGATCGATGGCTCCTTTATTCACCATCTAGGAGGCAATCGAGAGAATCAGGCGATGGTCAAATCGATTACCGATATGGCCAAATCTCTGGAGAAGAAGACCATTGCCGAATTCGTCGAGGACGCTAACAGCCTCTCGGTACTCTGGACCTGCGGTGTAAACTACATCCAGGGATACTTCCTGCAGGGCCCCGAAGAGGTACTGGAGTTCGACTTCGTTAACGAGGGCGTCTAACCTCCTCTAGAATCCCAACTAATAAAAAAAGCCGCTGCTACGATCTGTAGCAGCGGCTTTTTTGTTTCACTGGCTCGTGTTTAATCGAGTACGTGTGAGACCAGGCCATCGGCCAGCTTCGGCTCAAACCAGGTCGACTTGGGAGGCATAACCTCATTGGCATCAGCAACAGCCATCAGATCAGCCATACCGGTCGCAAAAAGTGAGAAGGCCAGTGTCATCTCACCGGAATCGACACGCTTCTCAAGCCCATCCATGCCGCGGATACCACCGACGAAGTCGATACGTTTGTCACGACGTGGATCGCTGATACCGAGCAGCGGTTCGATCAGATTATTCTGCAGCAGACTCACATCGAGCTGTCCGACCGGATCATTGGCTGGTACCAAATCACTGTTTATCGTCAGACGATACCACTGCTCCTGCAGATACATACCGAACTCCTGCGGTTTACCCGGTTTCACCTGTCCAGTTTCAGCCGTCACAGTAAACGACTCAGCCGCCTTGGAGAGGAACGTCTCCCTATCGAGACCATTCATATCTGCAACGACACGATTATAATCGAGAATCTGCATCTCGTTATCGGGGAAGATCACGGTGAGGAAGTAGTTATAACTCTCCTCACCACTATGATTACTATTGTCCGTCTTACGGCTGGCACAGACGCGCGAAGCAGCAGCCGAGCGGTGGTGACCGTCTGCCACATAGATACAGGGCATTGCATCGAAAAGTTCGGTCAGACGTGCCGTCTTCGCCGCATCATCCATCACCCAGAGGGTGTGGCGAATGCCATCATCTGCGGTCAGATTATAGAGTGGCTCACCGGCAGTCGCCTCGCGCACCATCGTCTCAACCTCTGCCTGGTATTTGTGCACCAGAAAGACCGGACCGGTCTGTGCGTTAAGTGCATCGACCTGACGGACACGATCATCCTCCTTCTCAGGACGGGTGAACTCATGTTTACGAATACGGTTCTCGTCATACGCCTCGACCGAAGCAGCCGCGACCAGACCCGTCTGTATGTGGCCGTCCATCTCCAACTGGTAGAGGTAATAACAGGGTGAATCATCGCGAATCAAAACACCGTCACTGATCAAGCGCTGCAGATTCTCAGCCCCCTTGGCATAGACGCTCGCATCGAAAGGGTCGGTTCCCTCGGGCAGATCGATCTCCGGCTTGGAGATATGCAGAAAGCTCAGCGGTTTACCGACAACCCGCTCGCGCGCCTCGGCTGTGTTCAGTACGTCGTAGGGGGGTGCAGCAACATCGGCAGCACGCTCAGGTACGGGACGCAGACCGGTAAAGGGACGAATCAGGCTCATGTGCAGGCTTCCTCGGTGGTTATTAGAAGCCCGCTATTCTACCGTTCTACTCCGCCCCCGACCACAGACAATCAGGGCCTTCCCGTTAACCTGCCGCGCGAAGCGCCGCGATACGCTGATCGAGTGGTGGGTGGCTGCGCAGTAGCTTGGCCAGACCGTGACCAATGCCGCCAGAGATACCGAAGGCGGCCATCTCACCCGGCAGATCCTTTGGCTGGCTAACACGCTTCAGTGCCTCCAGCGCGGCGATCATGTTCTGTCGACTGGAGAGCCTTGCGCCACCACTATCGGCATGAAATTCACGATAACGGGAGAACCACATCGCCACCATCGCCGCCAGAATACCGAGCACCATCTCGGCGAGGATCGAACCGATCCAGTAACCAGGGCCGACACCACGTTCGATCTTGAAAATTGCACGATCGATCAAAATACCGATCACTCTCGAGAAGAAGATCACAAAGGTGTTGAGCACACCCTGCAATAGTCCCATCGTCACCATATCGCCGTTTGCGACATGACTCACCTCATGACCCAGCACCGCCTCTACCTCACCGCGCTGCATCTGCTGCAGCAGGCCAGTGCTCACAGCGACCAGTGCATTGTTTCTATTCATACCTGTGGCAAAGGCATTCGGCTGTGGTGAGTTGAAAACACCGACCTCCGGCATGCCGATGCCCGCCTGCTGTGCCTGACGCCGCACGGTATCGACCAACCATGTCTCAGTGCTGGTGGAGGGTGTAGTGATCAGCTGTACGCCCATCGAGCGTTTCGCCATCCACTTCGATATAGCCAGCGATATAAATGAGCCGGCAAAACCCATCACCGAGGCCATGATCAGCAAGCCAGTCAGGTTAAAACCTCCACCACTGGCCAGCATCCGGTCGACACCCAGCACCCGCATAGAGATGCTAAGCACTGCCAGCACACCAAAGTTTGCCAATAAAAACAGCGCAATACGACTAAACATCGGTCTCGATCCTCGTTAAAAAAGAGAAGTTAATACTGGGCTTTAGATGGGGGTATTGGGAGAAAATTCAATCAGGACGCAAAATCTGTGGACAGCGATTCCCGTCAATGCCGACTGACACCAACGGGATCTGCTATTCGTTGCCGCTGGGCGAGTAACTATTTTTCTGTCACCTCAACCGCATCAACCTTCTGCAGGCCGCGAGGCAGTTTACTACCACGACGACCACGCTCACCGTAGTAGTGTTCGAGATCACTCGCCTTGATGTTGGTGTGACGTTTTCCTGCAACCACCGTAATCCCTTCACCCTTCGGCACTACCACGGCGGCCACTACAAACTCCTCGCGACTGACAACACGCGCCGAGGGAATTCCGATAATCTTGTTACCCTTACCGCGTGCCATCTGCGGCAACTCCTTGAGTGGGAAGACCAGCATGCGCCCCTCATTGGTTACTGCGGCAAGCAGATCATTCTCATAGTCAGTGACCCGAATGGGTGGCAGAACATTGGAGCCGTTGGGCAGTTTGAGCGCCGCCTTGCCCGCCTTATTGCGCCCCTGCATATCCTCAAGCTTCGCCACGTAACCGTAGCCTGCATCGGAGGCCATCAGGTAGAGGTCGGTAGCAGCGCCCATCAACACGGCGCGGAACAGCGCACCATCGGGAGGATTGAGTCGACCAGTGAGAGGCTCGCCGTGACCACGCGCCGATGGCAGGGTATGTGCCTGCAGCGCATAGGAGCGACCGGTGGAGTCGATAAAGACCGCCAGCTGGTTACTCTTACCCTGTGCGGTTCCAAGATAACTATCACCCGACTTGTAGGCGAGCGTAGAGGCATCGACCTCATGTCCTTTGGCAGCGCGCACCCACCCCTTCTCGGAGAGGATCACGGTGACCGGATCACTGCTAATCAGCGCCGTCTCGTCCATCGCCTGTGCGGCAGAGCGCTCGACAATCGGCGAACGACGATCATCACCATACTCGGCAGCATCCTTGATCAGCTCCTTCTTCACCAGCGTCTTCAGACGCGCCTCGGAGCCGAGGATCTTCTCCAATCCATCACGCTCGGCTGCCAGCTCCTCCTGCTCGGCACGGATCTTCATCTCCTCAAGGCGTGCCAGCTGGCGCAGCTTGGTATCGAGGATGTAGTCGGCCTGAACCTCGGTGAGAGAGAAGCGTTCCATCAGTACCGGCTTCGGTTCATCCTCGCTACGGATAATGCGAATCACCTCATCAATATTGAGGAAGGCGACCAGCAGACCATCGAGCAGATGGAGGCGTTTATTGACCTTGTCGAGACGGTGCTGGAGACGACGACGGACCGTCTCGGTGCGGAATCGAAGCCAATCGGCGAGGATGTCGAGCAGGTTCTTCACCTGCGGTCGGCCATCGAGACCGATCATATTCATGTTGACGCGATAGGTGCGCTCAAGATCGGTCGAGGCGAAGAGGTGTGACATCAGCCCCTCGATATCGACGCGGTTGGAGCGCGGCACAATCACCAGGCGGGTCGGATTCTCGTGATCTGACTCATCACGCAGATCCTCAACCATAGGCAACTTCTTCGTCTGCATCTGCTGGGCGATCTGCTCCAGCACCTTGGCACCTGAGACCTGATGAGGCAGCGCGGTGATGACCACATCGCCCTCTTCCCGCTCCCACTTGGCGCGCATACGTACCGAACCGTTACCCAGCTCGTAGATACGCTGCAGTTCAATGGTCGAGCTAATGATCTCCGCATCGGTCGGGAAATCGGGTCCCTTCACATGCTCCAGCAGATCGGTCACTGAGCTACGGGGGGCCTCGAGTAATCTTATGCAGGCACTCACTACCTCACGCAGGTTATGGGGTGGAATATCGGTCGCCATACCAACCGCGATACCGGTGGTGCCGTTAAGCAGTATGTTTGGCACCCGTGATGGCAGCACCAGCGGCTCCTCCAGTGTACCGTCGAAGTTTGGCGTCCAGTCCACGGTGCCCTGCCCCACCTCCTGTAGCAGCAGCTCGGAGTATTTGGCCAGACGCGATTCGGTATAACGCATCGCCGCAAATGACTTCGGATCGTCTGGGGCACCCCAGTTACCCTGACCATCGACCAGCGGGTAGCGATAGGAGAAAGGCTGCGCCATCAGCACCATCGCCTCATAACAGGCAGAGTCACCGTGGGGATGGAACTTACCGAGCACGTCACCGACGGTACGTGCCGATTTTTTATACTTGGAACCCGCCTTCAGCCCCAGTTCACTCATCGCGTAGATAATACGACGCTGTACCGGTTTCAGACCGTCGCCGATATTGGGCAAGGCGCGGTCCATGATTACGTACATCGAATAGTTGAGATAGGCCTGTTCGGTAAACTGCTTGATCGGCTGGCGCTCAACGCCTTCGAAATTCATCTCTGGGGTGTCACTCATAGGGCGGGTCTTGGGCTATCTATCTATTAAAATTAGTCGCATATCATACACCGTGGCGGGCACCACGGTGGGGTAATTATACGGAATAGCGGCTGTGTGCTGGCTTAGGCGACAGACCAGGCTGAATCGGTCAGCAGCTTGGTCAGCTCCGCTCCCGGTACCGGTCGACTGATGTGATAACCCTGCGCCTGATCGCAATCCATTTCCCCCAGCTTCTGCAGAATCTCACCACTCTCAACCCCCTCAGCAATGACCGACATACCAAGATTGTGGACCAGACCGATGGTCGCCTTGACGATCACCGCATCACTGTCGTTCTCCAGCATCGGCATCACGAACGACTGGTCGATCTTGATCTCATCGACCGGTAGACGACGTAGATAGGCGAGCGAGGAGTAACCGGTACCGAAATCATCGATTGAGATGCGCGTACCGAGCTCCGCCAGCTTGGTGACATTGGCCAGCGCCCGCTCCTGATCCTCCATGATCGAACTCTCGGTGATCTCGATAATCAGGTGGTTTGATGCCAGCTGATGTTTTTTAAGTATCTCAACCACCAGCGAGGGTAATTCAGGATCGAGCAGCATCTTGGCCGAGACGTTCACTGCCACATGGATCTCCAGTCCCGCCTGGTGCCACTCTGCGCACTGGCGGACCGACTCATTGAGCACATGCAGGGTCAATGGTTTGATCAGTCCAGTTCGTTCGGAGAGTAGAATAAACTCGATCGGTGGCAGCATGCCGCGCTGCGGATGATTCCAGCGCACCAGTGCCTCGACCGCCACGGTACGCCCCTCCTTGATATTGACCTTGGGCTGGTAGTAGACATCGAGCTCTTCGCGCTCAATTGCCCGACGCAGCTCCCCCAACAGGGAGAGCCGTTCCGGATTCATCTGATCCTGCTCCGGCGAATAGACCATGGTCGAGTAACCACTGATCTGTTTAGCACTGTAGAGCGCGACATCGAGTTTTTGCAGCAGCCCCACAGCATCACTGATGTGGTCGGGATAGATAGCAATGCCGATACTGGCAAGCATCTCAATCTCCACCCCACCCAACAGATAAGGTTGTTTGAGCACCTCGACCACCTTGTCAGCGACCAGCTTGGCATCCTCACCTGTGTTGAGATGTGGAACGAGCAGTGCAAACTCATCCCCTCCCAGCCGTGCCACCGTATCGGGACTACGCACCACACTCTTCAGGCGTCCCGCGACCTGTTTGAGCAGCAGATCTCCGCTGAAGTGGCCCAACGCCTCATTGACCGATTTGAAGTTGTCGATGTTGACCGCCAACAGCGCCAGCTGACCCAGGTCACGATGCGCCGCCTCGATCGCCTGACCAACACGGTCGTGGAACAGCACCCGATTGGGCAGCTCAGTGAGGCGGTCATGGGTGGTGTCGTGGGCCAGCTGAATCTCCAGCGACTCCGCCTGCATGCGTAGATCACGGGTCTGGTCGAGCACCATCGCCCCCGCTTCGATCGACATGATTGAACCGGCGTACTGCCCCCATAGCGCAAAGAGAAATGGCATTGCATCGAGCATCCAGAGCGCTGAGTTGATCTGCTGCGCATACATGATGCTATCGAGCGAAAGCTGATCGGTGTGCATGTAACCAACCACCGCACTCGCTACGCCCACAGCCGCCAGCGCAACAACCAAACCCTGAATCGCGAAACGGTTAACGCGTGATCGAAGCAGCAGCGCGGAGCGCGCAAAAACACCCTGTGTCTCGTTCATCTCTTCTCCAATGCAAACACCAAATAGCATCACCGCATATCGTTAGAATTTGATGCTAGCATGTGGCTTATCACTACAACACTACGGAATCGAACATGCCGACCGGAACTATGGTTATAGCCCAACCTGACCACTACCGCCCCAGTGAAGAGCAGACAATCTACGAATCGCTGCTCTCTCTGGAGGATGCCGTCATCGTCGAGCTCGGTTGCGGTGGGGCTCAACACACACGGCAGATTGCAGAGCGACATCCAGACAGTCAGATTCACGCCTTCGAGGTCGATCAGATCCAACACCAACAGAATCTAACCATCACCGATCTACCCAACGTCACCTTCCAGCTTGCAGGCGCTGAGTCGATCCCAATGGCCGATGGCAGCACCGATGTGGTGATGATGTTCAAATCGCTGCACCACGTACCACTTGGGAATATGGATCAGGCTTTCTCAGGTATCGCACGCATCCTAAAACCGGGTGGCTATGCCTACATTTCAGAGCCGGTTTTTGCCGGTGACTTCAATGAAATACTACGCATGTTTCACAATGAGGAGTCCGTACGCCAGGCGGCCTTTGCAGCCACCTCTCGAGCAGTCGCTTCGACGCAGTTTGAGCTGGCAAGCGAGACCTTCTTCGATGCACCCAACGCCTTTGCCAGTTTTTCCGAGTTCGAGCAGAAGGTCATCGGGGTTACCCACACCGAACACAATATTGCACCCGAACTGCTGGAGCGGGTGCGGGAGATGTTCGAGATCCACAACGGTCCCACGGGTGCGCTCTTCGAGATGCCGATTCGCGTCGATCTATTGCGTCGAATCTAACCGTTGCGCCGGCACCAGCGATAGATGCAGGCGTAGGCCAGCAGGTTCCACAGCAGTACAGCAATACCCAGCGTAACAGCGACCTCCGAGGTGATCTCGCCAGGATAGATCAACGGAATGATGTAATGGTCGATAAAGCCCGCCTCATACCCCATCTGACCTGCCGCCTCGCGAATCTTAATCTCCAGAGGCGTCAGCGGACAGTGACCACCATTTAACTCAATCAGAGCTGCCCAGCCGACGGCAGGCAGATGGAACCAGATCAATCCACGCCGGAAGTAGAGCGCCACCGCACCGAAGATCACAAACAGAATAAAACAGAGATGGAGCAACACGATGCCATCGGCGAGCAGACGATACGTCACCCCCACCTACTCCCAATCACAAATCAGTGATTTAACAACCATCCGTATCACTCTCATTCACAATCGTATCCAGCTCTGGTTCAGCCCCCGTGGCACGCCCGTCACGAGGCCAATCACCATAAGGGGTAGACATGCTGTTCACTGTTGAAGGTGAGAAAACGAATAATTTGGTAGATATAACGCCCAAGCTCAGCACCAAACAGTAGCAGCCGCCGATTCGACTCTGCGCCAAATAGCACAATCAGAAACTGAATCATGACTACGGCTACCAGTACCAGTTCAGCCACCGAGTAGAAGAGCGCAAACAGCACCATATAGAGCGCCCGTCGCCCGATAGAGCCACGTCCATTCTGAGTCGTCTTTTCGTTGTCCATATCGAATCACACTCCCAACTATTATCCCCGTCTTTCCTCTACAATAGACCGCCATCACCGTCTGGCAATCTGATATGACTGACCAACCAACCACAGCAGTTCGAACACCATCTCGAGATCGAGAACGACGAGACCACCGCTGTCGACCTACTCTCAGCCGCCAGCGGCCTCTCCAAGCAGCGTATCAAGCAGACCATGAGCAAGGGTGCCGTGTGGCTCACCCATGACGAGCACACCGCACGCCTACGCCGCGCAAAGCGCAAGCCACTGGCCGGTGACACCCTGCATCTCTACTATGATGAGCAGGTACTGGCCGAAGAACCCACACCACCCACACTGGTCGCCGACGAGGGTGATTACAGCGTCTGGTACAAGCCCTACGGCATGCGTTCACAGGGTTCAAAATATGGTGACCACTGCACCATCAATCGCTGGGTGGAGCAGAACCTTGAGCCGGAGCGCCCCGCCTTTATCGTCCACCGTCTTGATCGTGCGGCGACCGGTCTGATTATCATCGCGCATAAAAAAAGGGTTGCGGCTGAATTTACTCGCATGTTTCAACAGCGCTCCATCGACAAGCGCTATCGGGTCACCGTACACGGCGAATTCCCCGACACACCTGAACCGCAATTAATCGAACGAGAAATTGAAGGACGTAGCGCCCGCAGCCTGATCACCAAGCTGGCCTTCAATGGTGAACAGAATCGAACTCATCTGGATGTCTCGATCGAGACAGGGCGAAAACACCAGATTCGACGTCATCTGGCAGAGGCAGGATTTCCCGTTGTAGGTGATCGCCTCTACGGCCAGAAAGGTGACAGCGAAGATCTCTGCCTCACCGCCTATCAACTCACCTTCGCCTGCCCTGTCACCCACTGGCGAAAGTCATTCAACCTTCCAGACTCACTCCCTTCAAATAGTTAATCTCTTCAGGGCAAGGTTGTGCCATTAATCATCATTCATCTCGAGTTGTAGTGTTTCGTAGCTCGGATGAAACGAAGCACAATCCGCGACCTATGGTTGATATTTAATCGTTCAAACAGCCTCCCAGAAGAGTTTCACCCGTTGCCATAAATCCTGAAAGTAACTTACCGCCTCAGGATCCTGCTGCCCCTCTGCCCAGACGTGCTCACCCCATCCAACCTGTGCCAACACATAATCGCCAAAGGCGAGCTGCCCGATAGCCGTCTCCCCCGTCGCCAACTGACCCAGGCCGAACTCAACCCCCAGCGCTGCCTGTCCAATGGCCCAGTAACCGGTTGAGAGCTGAGCCAGACCAAATAATATTCCCAGACCCAGCTGCCCTATGGCGACAATACCAAATGAGGCGTGGCCAATCGCCACACCTCCCATCGCCAGTCGTTCTACGGCAATAACACCCTTGGCTACCACACGTCTGCCCGTTTCGGGCGATATACCGTGGATATAGTGAAGCAGTGGCCAGTTCAATAGCTCTTGATGACTGCGAAACTCAGAGAACCGTGCACCACTCTCGTAGAGATAGTGGCGCCAGACGCCAAACCCGGTCCGTTCGATTTTGTAATCGATATGTTCGTTTAAGAGATTGCCCACCACGCCTCCAGCTATCGCATCAATGCTAGTAAGCGTAGCAGTCTACATAGATGGGAAGAGATTAAGCATCTATCGTCACGCGGCGATGTCTGTCTATCCAGAAACCCCACAGGACCAGCAACCACTGCGCATGTCCAACCCAGGCGATCATCTCGACATTGGGTGGTGGTTCACCAAACAGATTGCCCGCATAGATAGTCAGAAGAAAAAGGATCAAGCCCCACAGCGCCCATACACCAACTCGATCGATCGCTTCTGTCACTCGCAGATAGAGCCACACACCGAGTGTAAACAGCGACAATTCGATAAGGAGTGTGAGGGGCAAAGAGGACCAGGCGTTCAGACCGACCATGAAGTCGCTACCCGGCAGCAGCGGCAGGTCGGGCTGGTGTACCAGCGTGTCGAGTGTCCAGTGACTGACCACCAACAGCATCAAGAGCGCTGCTCCGATCCGATCCCTGCGCAGCAGATAATAACCACCCCCGAGCAACACCCCCCAGAGAACAACCGCCAACAGACTATGCGAAACCGGATAATCCTCGAATATCAACGGTGTGACGACCGTTGCACCCGGCACGATCTGTACCTGTTCAACACCGAAGAGCAGCAGCGTTGGCCACAATAGGTCGACGAACTGAGCGGCGATAAAGAGTAATCCCAGCGATAACTTTGGCGCCACCGATTTAGCCGCAAATCCTGCAGCAAAGTGTCCAATAAACATAGCTACTCCCGCGGCTGTCTCTAGTCGACAGCAGAGGCTTTAATTATTATTTTTTAAATACGTATAGACAGCCCTACTATTCCGCACCAATGCGACGCTGGTATGAAACCATCAACACATAGACACCCAGGGCAGCTGCCACATGTTTTAACGAGTGACCACTAATAAAACCAAGCAGACTATAGACCTCGCCATCAAAGTGCTCGAGCAGCTTCGCAGCCAGATAGGCCACAAACAGCCACCAATACCCCGAAGCCGTCGTAAACATCGAACGGAAGGTCAGCAGAATAATTGGTATCGCCAACATGGGGAAAAACTGCACCAGCGCATAGAAACGCAGATCACCCTCTCCTCGCAACTCAGTTACGTGCCAGTAGGCCACCGATGCAACACCGACAATCACCAACGGCACAAACAACCGCCTGCCAAGGTCTACAAAGATATATTCACTGATAACAATCGAGAAGAGCGCCATAAAGGCAAAGGTCATCGGCAGTCGATCCCACACCAGCGTCTCGTTGTTGGGCCAGAGATGATAATAGCCGGAACCTAAGGAGACCAGTGCCGTACCAGCAAACAGCAGTCCGTAAGCGATGCGAAAGTTGATAATGATCTTGAGCCGATCTGAGATCGTTACCTTGTAGAACCCGATCGCACCGACGATCAAAAACGGAAGGTTGGAGAGCACGTTCCAGAAGTTGGGCACGCCCATAATGGTTCGTTGATCTTTAAAATCGTGATATGCCGTGTCCTGAGGAATGGCACCCTGCGCAAACAGTACAATCACACCAAGCAATCCGGCCACTGCAATCAGTACGGCACCTAGTTTCTCTCTACTACCCTTCAAAATAACCAATCCAAAATCCTTTTATCACCGCTAAATTGTTATATATGACTAAACCATATTGAACACATTAGAAGTGTAAATGTGTTACACAATGCACTACCGGTCTTGAACTCAATCAGACCTCAGCTTTAAAAACGAACCGTCTCTTTTGCCGTGTCCCGTATCACAACCGTACCAGCCAGTTCGTCATGCCAGCCCTGCTTTTTCTTGTCGATACCCACCCATATCAGCCCTAACCCCAACGGTAACATTGCTGGTATATAAGCAAAGTAACGACCAATCGCCTGGAGAGTCGAAAGTTTTTCTCCGCTACGCGCGTTAACGACCTTGAGTTTGAGTGCCATTTTTCCAGGCGTACCGAGAAACCGCCGCCAGAACCAGATGGTTGCCACAAATGGGATTACATCCCAAAAACCATGGATGATTTTCTCATCCAACCAGAACTGCTCACCATAGATAAAAGAAAGCGGTATATAGACAACAATCAGCATGAACACCAGATCAATCATCACCGCGCCAAACCTAATCCAAAAACCTGCGTACTCTGTGTCAGCCATGCAACCTCTCCTTATTATTTCTCATTACCATCGACACACTGTCATTCCAAATAAACCTGTTCATTCAGACGACGTATTCAATCTATATAACTCGCTAACCGTTCTTAACCCCCTGTTACACTGCAACAGGAACCTCACACTCATTAAACACCCGCTTTCCAATCTAACAGTAAAACTCACGATACGCCTCAAATTGAAATTCATCGAAGAACTGATCACCCGTCGACAGATCGGGGAAGCTCGGATGCTACAGCACTCCCTCCACAATAGATTGGTGAAAAGACAAAGCTATCACCCGCTCGCATACGGTACTTTGGGTTTTCAGAACCGACCTGCTGAACGTTTCTATTTCTGATGTGGTAAGAACGCGAACTATTCTGTCGAATATCAGTCAGCATTTGCTATCTACTGAAACTCTCTCTCAACTGCACATCCTCGAGGCTCAACCGATTCGTTACAACCTCCATCTTTATTCGCTCAGAGAGTGCTAAACAGAACGAACAATCACAACGGATTAAGAGATATCCAAGGACAATAGACAGACAATCTTCATCGGAAACAAATGAAGATTTATTTGATTGATATTTAATTTTTTACTCGAAAAGGCATCCATACCATTCTCTCCATACTATTTGTTCATCGCTTCGCTTTTCAAACGACTACGACCATCTTATGCAAGTAACCAGCCTTGCGCTGGCTACAGATCAAACCTCAGCTAAATCGCCTTTGGCCTCCAGCCATGCCTTCCGATCTGAAGCGCGTTTTTTCGCCAACAGCATATCCATCTGCTGGTTGGTGTCATCACCCGACTCAAGGGTGAGCTGCACCAGACGACGGGTATCGGGGGCGAGTGTGGTTTCACGCAGCTGTTTGGGATTCATCTCACCCAGCCCTTTGAATCGAGTGACACTGATCTTGCCGCGCTTCTTCTCGGCCTCGATTCGATTTAGGACACCCTCTTTCTCGGCATCATCGAGTGCATAGAAGGTCTCTTTGGCCACATCGATTCGATAGAGCGGTGGCATTGCCATATAGATGTGGCCCGCCTGTACCAGTGGACGGAAGTGGCGTACGAAGAGTGCGCAAAGCAGGGTGGCGATATGCAGACCATCGGAGTCGGCATCGGCAAGAATGCAGACCTTACCGTAACGTAGTCCCTTGAGATTATCGGAGCCCGGATCGACACCGATCGCCACTGAGATATCGTGCACCTCCTGTGAGGCAAGCACCATGGTGGGATCAACCTCCCAGGTGTTGAGGATCTTGCCACGTAGCGGCATGATCGCCTGGAAATCTTTATCACGTGCCTGCTTGGCAGAACCGCCCGCCGAGTCTCCCTCTACAAGAAAGAGTTCGGTACGTGCGAGATCCTGCGAGGCACAATCGGCGAGCTTGCCGGGAAGCGCTGGACCCTGGGTGACCTTTTTACGTGCGACCTTCTTGCCGGCCCGCATACGGCTCTGAGCACTATTGATTGCCAGGTCAGCAATACGTTCTCCCTGCTCGGTGTGCTGGTTGAGCCAGAGGCTGAAGGCGTCTTTCACCACACCAGAGACAAACGCCGCACACTCACGCGATGAGAGGCGCTCTTTTGTCTGACCGGAGAACTGTGGATCGGCCAGTTTGACCGAGAGGATATAACTGACTCGATCCCAGACATCGTCGGGAGCGAGCTTCACACCTCGCGGCAGCAGGTTACGAAATTCACAAAACTCTCGCACCGCCTCGGTAAGTCCAGTACGCAGACCATTTACATGGGTACCGCCCTGCGCGGTGGGGACCAGATTGACGTAACTCTCACCGACCGCCTCTCCGCCCTCGGGCAACCAGACCACGGCCCAATCGACCGCCTCAGTGCTGCCAGCCATGCTGCCGAGAAAGGGTGTCTCTGGAAGCAGCTCAACATTGTTAAGCTCATCGAGTAGATAGTCTTTGAAACCATCCTCGTAGTACCACTCTTCCTTCTCACCACTTGCCTCATCGGTAAAGCGCACACGCAGTCCGGGGCAGAGCACCGCCTTGGCGCGTAGTACATGCTTGAGGCGAGGCAGTGAGAACTTGTAGGAGTCGAAAAACTGTTTATCGGGCCAGAAACGGACGGTGGTACCACTATTACGTTTACCGACCTCACCAATCTCCTCCAGATTGGAGACCTTGTGGCCATCCTTGAAGGCGATGTTGTACTCCTTGCCCTCGCGCCGCACCCAAACCTCAAGGTGCTTGGAAAGTGCATTGACCACCGAGACACCCACACCGTGCAGACCACCGGAGAATTGGTAGTTCTTGTTGGAGAACTTACCGCCGGAGTGCAGCTTGGTGAGGATCACCTCGACGCCGGGCATCCCCTCAACCGGGTGGATATCGACCGGCATACCACGTCCATCGTCACGCACCTCCAGCGATTGATCCTTGTAGAGGATCACATCGATCTGCTTGGCGTGACCCGCCACCGCCTCATCGACCGAGTTATCAATCACCTCCTGAGCGAGGTGGTTGGGGCGCTCGGTCTGGGTATACATTCCAGGGCGTTTGCGCACCGGCTCCAGGCCGGTGAGGACTTCGATAGCGGAGGCGTCGTAGGCGTTGCTCATAATTTCAATTCAGCTTTAATTTGGTCGTTATACGGCATCAGCGAATATCGCTGGCGCCACCATTTTTTGGATAGCGGATGTTCTGGATAATCGACTTCTCGTTATCGAAGGTTCTACCGCGTTTGCAGAAGTAGAAGTCGTAGAGGTCGCGACGGAAACGGCCACTGCCCTCACGCATAATTGGCTTCCACTTTGGCTGACGCATCCTGCGGAACTCGCCCTGACTGGTCCCGTAGGCATAGCGCTTGTACTCGAGCGTGGTGCAGTTGAGTCCCTCGTAGAAGACATTACGCCCCCCACTGCGAGTCTCTGCCACCAGGGTGTAGCGAATAATACGATCCTCACCAATTGAGAGCGCCTTCTCATCTATCAGGAAACGGTAACTGCGGTTGGCGGTATCGATAGCAACGGGAAGCAGATTGTCGTCCACTGGATAGGGCGGTAGCACCGCTTCACTCTCCTTCCAGGGATCATCATCGATATAGTGTTCATTCAGCGGTGCCTTACCACCACCAAGATACTCTTCAAAAGCTGCAACGGGTAACACCGCCACGGCAACCGTAACCATAAGCAATTGTTTTAACACAAGTTCTATTTCCAGCCATCCAATTTGTGATGCTGCATTCTACCTGTGATGGTAGAAATTAATAAGCCTCAGCCCCAGACAATAAAAAAGGGCGCAGACCGTTTCGGTCTACGCCCCTCCTCTCGCCCTGCCCGGACGATTTGGATCAGGTCTTAAACTGTTCAACCAGAGACTTGAGCTCACTGGAGACTGTCACAAGCTCACCGTTCGCCTGCTCAAGTCGAGTAGCCAGCTCAGCACTGTGATCGGCAACACCATTGATATCGACAATATTGGCGTTGATCTCGTTGGTGACTGAACTCTGCTCCTCTGAGGCACTGGCGATATGCAGATTCATATCCTTGATGGTTGTGACACCATCAACAATCGACTTCAGTGATGAACCCGCTGCGTTCGCCTGCTCTACACCTCGATTGGCGCTACTGCTGCTCGTCTCCATGGCCGTGACGGCATTGTGTGCACTCTCCTGCAGCCGCTCGATCATCTGCTGGATCTCCTGGGTGGAGTCCTGGGTACGACTTGCGAGAGTACGTACCTCATCGGCGACTACCGCAAATCCACGCCCCTGCTCGCCGGCACGTGCCGCTTCAATTGCCGCATTCAGCGCGAGCAGATTGGTCTGTTCAGCGATACCACGAATCACATTCAGGTCGGGGAGTCGCTATTTTTGCGGAAGCATGTTTTGGGCATCCAAGCCCAAGCAAGCGGCAAATACTTAACGCGACCGTTTATGCCTACGGCGCCCCGA
>NZ_MPRL01000003.1:0-88601 GCF_002020875.1 Solemya pervernicosa gill symbiont
TCGTCGTTCGCTCGCGCTCTCAACTACGAATAGGCAGACGGCGTCGACTATCGCGGACTAACCGCCTTCGCTTCGCTATCCATGGCGGTCAGCGTATGGAGTTGTGTTGTGTGAGTGCATGGCGTTAAGCTGAGTCTGCACCTGCAAAAAGGAAGCAGTAATAATGAGCAATAAGCAGTCGCCAGATCAGACGTCGCAAGAAGTTGAAGTTGCGGATTCAGATGAGACAAAAGAACTGCGCCTCGATGATGATGGGGCAACAACGAAACATCCCGATACTCCCCCCGGCGCACCCTCTTCTAAAGAGAGTGACAAGAAGTCATATGAGGCGGGTGAGATTTCGAGTCGGCAGATGGATGCCACTAGAATTTATCTTAAAGAGATCGGTTTCTCCCCTCTGCTTACAGCAGAGGAGGAGGTGCACTACTCTCGCATGTCGCTCAGGGGAGAGGAGGCGGGTCGCAAGCGGATGATTGAGAGTAACCTTCGCCTGGTGGTGAAGATTGCACGCCGCTATATGAATCGAGGTCTTGCACTACTCGATTTGATCGAAGAGGGTAATCTCGGTCTGATACGCGCTGTGGAGAAGTTTGATCCTGAGCGCGGGTTCCGTTTCTCAACCTATGCGACCTGGTGGATACGTCAGACTATTGAGCGCGCCATCATGAATCAGACGCGCACCATTCGACTGCCAATCCATGTCGTCAAAGAGATTAACGTCTATCTACGTGCTGCTCGCCAGCTATCACAGAGGCTTGATCGTGAGCCGACCCCTGAAGAGGTGGCTGCTGAGCTTGATCGACCGATCAAGGATGTAAAACGGATGTTGGGGCTCAATGAGCGCACCGCATCGGTTGATGTTCCGATCGGTGGTGAGGAGGGTGGCAAGTCGCTGCTCGATGCGATCCCTGATGAGAACTCACTCGATCCAACCGATTTTCTACAAGATGAGGCGATCGTCTCATCGCTTGATCGTTGGCTGGAGAAGCTAAACGATAAGCAACGCGAGGTGGTGGAGCGCCGCTTCGGTCTGCACGGCTACGATATCTCCACGCTCGAACAGGTCGGCAATGAAATTGGTGTAACACGTGAGCGTGTCAGACAGATACAGATGGATGCGCTGCGACGTCTACGCGAGATTCTCGAGCATGACGGCTACTCGATCGAGGTGTTATTGCGCTAGTCGAGTAGCAGTGCCGCAGCAACGCGGCGACTATCTGCGAGCAGTATGTTGTAGGTTCTACATGCCGCAGCCGTATCCATAACCTCTACACCGATACCGGCATTGATCAGATCGATCATCAATTTTTGGTTGGGAAAACGCTGTTTCTCACCCGTTCCCAGCACCACCACCTCGGGCTCCAGCTCGGCAATCGAGGCGAAATCGTCGCGTTGCAGCTGTTCGAATCCCGCGCTACACCACCCCTCGAGGAGCTTTTCTGGGGTGACAATCAGCGATTCAGTGTAGGTGGTCGCACCGATCTTGATCGCATCACGTTGGTAGGCACGAATGGCGTGGCCACCTGCCGATTGTTCAAGTTGAAACTGCATAAACGCACCTTACCGGTCTCATCTGCCTCGCTCAATAGCTAGCCTATAAAATATAGTGTTTGACACCCTTTCCCCTGCTAAGTAATGTTTTGCCTCTTGGCTGGGGTTATGCCCCGAATTGATGTGGCTCAGGCCCAATCCGGAAACAGATTTGTGATCGAAGAATTTCAAAGAATCAAGCGCTTACCGCCCTATGTTTTCAATATCGTTAATGAGTTGAAGGCTAAGGTACGAGCCCGTGGCGAAGATATTATCGATTTCGGCATGGGTAACCCCGATCAGCCGACTCCTCAACATATCGTCGACAAGCTGGTTGAGGCCGCTCAGCGTGGGGATACCCACCGCTACTCAGTCTCGCGCGGCATCCCACGCCTGCGCCGTGCCATCTGTAACTGGTATAAGAGCCGTTTCGATGTCGATCTCGATCCAGAGACTGAATCGATTGTCACCATCGGATCTAAAGAGGGTCTCGCCCATCTGGCGCTCGCTACCATGGGACCCGGTGACGCGGTATTGGTCCCCAATCCCGCCTATCCGATCCACCCCTACGGCTTTACCATCTCTGGTGCCGATATCCGCCACGTACCTCTGGTCGAAGGAGGTGACTTCTTCGGTGAGCTGGAGAAGGCGATCAAGGACTCGTGGCCGAAGCCAAAGATGCTGGTACTGAACTTCCCTGGTAATCCCACCACGCAGTGCGTCGAACTCGACTTTTTTGAGAAGGTTGTTGCGATTGCGCGCGAGCATGAGATCTGGGTGGTGCACGATATCGCCTATGGCGAGATCGCCTTCGATGGCTATAAACCACCCTCTATCCTTGAAGTGCCCGGTGCCAAGGATGTCGCGGTTGAGTTCTACTCACTGTCGAAGAGCTACAACATGCCGGGCTGGCGTGTCGGTTTTATGTGTGGCAACAAGACACTGGTCGCTGCGCTGGCACGAATGAAGTCCTATCTCGATTACGGCATGTTTACTCCGATCCAGGTTGCAGCAATCACCGCACTTGAGAGCGACCAGAGCTGCGTGACTGAGATCCGTGACATGTACCAGAGTCGTCGCGATGTGCTCTGTGATGGCCTTACCAGCATCGGCTGGGCAGTTGAGAAGCCGAAGGCGACGATGTTTGTCTGGGCCCCAATTCCCGAGCAGTACCGTCATCTCGGTTCGCTCGAATTTTCTAAAAAACTACTCGCTCAAGCGAAGGTTGCCGTTTCACCCGGCATCGGCTTTGGTGATTATGGTGATGACCACGTCCGTTTTGGGCTCATCGAGAATGAACATCGTACCCGTCAGGCGGTGCGAGGTATTCGCGAGATGTTCCGTAGCGATAGTAAGGCTGCAGCTGCAGCAGAAGGAGATGAGTCTTGAAGCCCGTAAATGTTGGCCTGCTGGGTCTTGGAACAGTTGGTGGCGGTACCGCCAAGGTACTCTCACGTAACGCTGAGGAGATCACGCGCAGGGCAGGTCGTGGCATCCGCGTGGTGCACGCAGCCGCACGTAATATCGATAGCGATAATCGTCCCATGGGTACCGAAGAGGCGGTTCTTACTAACGACGCCTTTGAGGTGGTTAACAATCCTGATGTCGATGTGGTGGTTGAACTGATCGGTGGTTACGATCTGGCGCGTGAACTGGTTCTCAAGGCAATCGAGAATGGCAAGCATGTGGTCACCGCCAACAAGGCGTTAATCGCTCTGCACGGTAACGAGATCTTCACTGCGGCTCAGGAGAAGGGTGTGATGGTCGCGTTTGAGGCGGCTGTTGCTGGCGGTATTCCGATTATTAAGGCTATCCGTGAGGGGCTGGCAGGTAACCGCATCGAGTGGCTGGCCGGCATCATCAACGGTACTGGTAATTTCATACTCACCGAGATGCGCGACAAGGGACGTGACTTTGCCGATGTACTGGCTGAGGCACAGGCGCTCGGTTATGCCGAAGCCGACCCGACCTTCGACGTTGAGGGTATTGATGCCGCTCACAAGTTGACCATCCTTGCCTCGATCGCCTTCGGTATTCCTCTACAGTTCGAGAAGACCTACACCGAGGGGATCAGCAAGATCACCAGCGATGATGTCGATAATGCCGCGCAGCTTGGTTACAGCATCAAACACCTCGGTGTGGCTCGTAGCACCGAGGAGGGCGTTGAGTTGCGCGTCCACCCAACTCTGATTCCTCAGCGCCGCCTGATTGCAAACGTTGACGGTGTTATGAATGCGGTACTGGTGAAGGGTGATGCCGTGGGCCCGACCCTCTACTACGGTGCCGGTGCCGGTGCCGAGCCAACTGCCTCGGCCGTTGTTGGTGATATTGTCGATGTAGTACGTACTCTCACCTCGGACCCTGAGAACCGCGTACCACATCTCGCTTTCCAGCCCGATGCGCTCTCCGATCATCCCATCCTGCCGATGGAAGAGATCGAGACGGCCTACTATCTGCGTATTCACGTCAGTGATAAGCCGGGTGTAATTGCCGATGTCTCTCGCATCCTTGCCGATCAACAGATCAGCATTGAGGCGATCCTGCAGAAGGAGCAGCCTGCTGATGCCGATTGGGTACCGGTGATCATGTTGACCCACCGTATCCGTGAGAAGCAGATGAACGAGGCAATCAAGCAGATCGAAGCGCTCGACACCGTGAAAGAGCAGGTTGTTCGAATTCGACTCGAAGCCCTCGATTCGGAATAGCTGCAACGCTACCGTGTGCCGTTACACAAAGGTGTAGCGGCACATAAACTCTGTGCAACTCCCCAAAGCCGAGCTAAGCGAGCAACGACTATCTCAGCGCCACAGAAAAATCTCACCCTGCTGATTCCTGGTCTACTGGGGCCGATTCCGCCCCATGGCGGTGCCCACTTCGAGCTACCTAAACTCGAGTCTCTATTGAGCAGAAGCGTTGTGTGTACCAACCATCACGACGCTACCCATAACCTCTTCGCCTGTTTTACCCCATCGCGCAATATCACTCCGCCGTTCTCCGTTGCGCAGGCAGCCTATGTCGCTGATGTTTCCAGCCCATCGGATAATGAGGTTGGTTATCTTCTGCGTGCAGATCCTGTCCATCTCCGCCCTGAGATAACGGGACTGCATCTCTACGAGATGCAGCTGCTCAACATTGAGAGAGAAGAGGCGGAGGCCCTGATTGAGTCGATTAACGAACTGATTACACCCACTGGTATGAGTCTCGAAATGGGTACTGAAGGGCGTTGGTATCTCAAGCTTGCAGAGGATCCAAAGCTGAACTGCATGGCGCTTGAAGAGGCGATCGGTTGTGATGTCAGTCAGCATCTGCCGAAGGGGGAGGGCGGGGCGCAATGGAACCAGTGGCTGAATGAGATACAGATGCTGCTGCACACCCATCCGGTCAATCAGCAGCGTCAACTCACAGGTCGTGCCGAGATCAACAGCCTCTGGCTCTGGGGTGGTGGTCAACTACCTGAGCTTTCGTCTCACTTTGATGAGGTGTGGAGTAATAGTGTGGTGGCAGAAGGGCTTGCACGACTCTCAGCCACAGCACACCACGATCTGCCACAACGGGGTGATAACTGGCTCGACGGGGTTGATACCTCTTCATCCAAAATACTACTGGTTATTGAGGGCCTGGAATCAGCACTCGCCTATGGCGATTTTGAATCCTGGTATAGCCAGTTACAGATACTCGACCGGAACTGGTTTGCTGCACTTCAATCGTTACTCGAATCGGGAGCAGTTGAATCGATACAGCTACTGCCGTGTAGTGGCAGTGAGTATCGGATCACTCGTTCGGATCGCTGGAAGCTGTGGCGGCGAAAAAAACCCATTGTTGATCTGATCAACTACCTGAGAGATTAAACACCATCGTGACTGATAAACAGATTATTCGGCGTGAAGAGCCTGTAGTGAGTGAATCGATCGCAAACAGTGGTCTTCCACCGCTGCTGGCACGCATCTACGCCTCTCGCGATATCAGATCCACTGGCGAATTGGAGCATGGGCTCAATGGCCTGCACTCCTATCGAGAACTGGCGGGTGTCGATGCAGCGCTCAAACTGCTCCATCAGGCGCTCAGCAGTGGTTGGCGTCTTCTGGTTGTTGGAGATTTTGATGCCGATGGTGCAACGAGCACCGCTGTAGCGGTGCGTGCACTGAAGATGATGGGGGCGGCCGAGGTCGACTTCCTGGTGCCGAATCGCTTCGAGTATGGCTACGGTCTGACCCCCGAAATTGTTGATGTCGCAGCTGAACGTAATCCTGATCTGATCATCACCGTCGATAACGGTATCTCAAGTCTGATGGGTGTGGCCGCTGCGCAGCAGCACGGTATTCAGGTGCTGGTGACCGACCATCACTTACCGGGCAGAGAGCTTCCGGCGGCCCAGGCGATCGTTAACCCTAACCAGCTCGGTGATAACTTCCCGAGTAAGAACCTTGCAGGGGTTGGCGTGATCTTCTATCTGATGATGGCGCTGCGTACCTATCTGCGTGAGCAGGGATGGTTCGCTGAACGCAATTTAGCCGAGCCCAATCTGGCACAGCTGCTCGATCTGGTGGCTCTGGGTACGGTCGCCGATGTCGTCCCGCTTGATCACAACAACCGGATTCTGGTGGCACAGGGATTATCACGAATTCGCGCCGGTAAGGGGTGTTGCGGCATTCAGGCGTTGATCGAGGTGGCTAAGCGCAACGCCTCACGTCTGGTCTCGGCCGATCTCGGTTTTGCCATTGGACCGCGGCTCAATGCGGCAGGGCGCATGGATGATATGAATCTCGGTATTCGTGCGCTGTTAAGTGATCGTCTCGAGGAGGCGCGAACTATCGCTAGCCAGCTTGACCAGCTTAATCGTGAACGGCGTGAGACTGAGGATTCGATGCGCGAGCAGGCGGTCGCCGATCTCGACAAGATGAATCTTGACGATAGCTATGAGATGCCGATGGGACTCTGTCTCTATGACCCCAACTGGCACCAGGGTGTGATCGGGATACTTGCCTCGCGGATCAAGGATCGTGTGCATCGCCCGGTGATCGTCTTCACCGATGACGGCAATGACTCAATCAAGGGCTCCGCACGCTCTATACCTGGACTGCATATCCGCGACGCACTCGATGCGGTCGCGACACGTGAGCCGGGGTTGATCACCAAGTTTGGTGGCCATGCGATGGCGGCCGGATTGAGTCTGTCTCGGGAACACTTTCCCGCCTTCAGCGAGGCCTTCGATCAGGAGGTGAGTGCACACCTTACAGAGGAAGACCTGCAGGGCGTGGTGTTGAGTGACGGGGCGCTGACCGAGGATGAAGCTGAGCTGGTACTGGCTGAACAGCTCCGTTTCTCAGTGCCGTGGGGGCAGGGTTTTCAGGAGCCGGTCTTTGATGGTGAGTTCGAGGTACGCCAGCAGCGTATCGTCGGTGATAAGCATCTCAAGCTGGTGCTCGCCTGGCCCAGTGGCAATAAAGAGGTCGATGCGATCGCCTTCAACGTTGAGCCTGCGCTACTGGATGGCAGCCTACAGAGGGTTCGTGTCGCCTATCGACTCGATGTAAATGAGTGGCGGGGTGTGCGCAGTGTGCAGCTATTGATCGAATATATTGAGTCGATCGACTAACGACTATTGATATCCCTCTTCAAGCTCAGCACAGAGTGCATGGGCCTGAGCAAGAATCTTTTTACGACCAAAGATTAACCTTAACTTTCCGCCTCCTGCTTGCTTCCAGAGAATCGCTGAACGAACACCTGACAATAGCAGGGCGCGAATGCGATTGGCATTCTCCGGGCTGTTTAGTGTCGCTGGATCGCCCTGCACCATGATGCGTGGTTGCAGGGTGCTGATGGTGGTGAAGTAGGTGTCTGCCAGACCTGCAATAACGTTGCTGTGGGTCGGTTCAAAATGGTTAAGCTGCTGACGTGCCCGCTCGATACCTGCGGTGACCGTTTCCAGCAGATCACTGCGCTTCATCAGCTGCTTCTCCAGGTGAAGCAGGGTGATCAGGTACTTGGTGGTCTCGATATCGCGTTGCGAGGTATCGTCGCCAAGCTGTCTGATCAGCAGGCGAAGTCCGTTGGCAACCCCCGCCAGACCACCGTAGACCGCTTCGATCGATGCCGGTTCGGTCTCGAAAACGGTGCCGACCATGGTCTGTAGGTCGTCTTGATCGTACTGCTCGCCGTGAGCAAGCTGTTTGACCATGGTCACCGCCTGCAGTGTGCCTGCTAGTGCTATGGTCTGGTTTCTAACTGTTTTTTCCATCTCTCTACTCTATTGCTGATTCGATGATGCCACCACCGATGCAGACCTCACCTTGATAGAAGACAACCGACTGACCTGGGGTGACGGCCCACTGCGGTTGTTTAAATTTGACCTGGCAGCACCCATCTGAAATCGGCTCAATAACACAGGCGGCATCGCTCTGGCGATAACGTGTTTTGGCGCTGCACTCGAGCGGTAGATCTGGCGCGCTTCCAGTAACCCAGTGGAGTTGGCTCGCCTCGAGACCGGTGTGGAACAGAAGCGGATGGTCGTGTCCCTGTGCGACCAGCAGTACGTTCTGCTCGAGCTCTTTTCCGACCACAAACCAGGGATCTTCACTCTTGCCCTTGATGCCACCGATACCCAGCCCCTTACGCTGCCCAAGGGTGTAGTACATCAATCCCTGATGTTCGGCGACATACTCACCCTCGGGCGTGCGCATCTCACCGGGACGGGCGGGGAGGTAACGACTGAGAAAGTCACGAAAATCGCGTTCTCCGATGAAGCAGATGCCGGTGCTATCTTTCTTGTTTTTGGTCGTAAGGTTGGCCTCCTCAGCCAGACGGCGCACCTCCGGTTTGGGTAGATGGGTGAGCGGGAAGAGGGTGCGGCTCAGCTGCTTTTGCCCGAGGGTGTAGAGGAAATAGCTCTGATCCTTGTTCCGGTCCTGACCACGTAATAGCTGGAAGTTCCCATCGACCTGATCGACTCCGGCGTAGTGGCCTGTCGCGATATAGTCGGCGCCAAGATCGATGGCGTAGTCGAGAAACGCCTTGAATTTGATCTCACGATTACAGAGTACATCGGGATTGGGGGTGCGTCCGGCACCGTACTCATCGAGAAAATACTTAAATACACGATCCCAGTACTCGGCAGAGAAGTTGACTGAGTGGAGTGGAATATCGAGCTGATCGCAGACCGCCTTGGCATCGGCCAGATCCTCAGCCGCACTGCAGTACTCCTCGTTATCGTCCTCCTCCCAGTTCTTCATGAAGAGACCTTCAACCTGGTAACCCTGCTGTTTAAGTAGCAGCGCAGCGACAGAGGAGTCTACGCCTCCGGAGATGCCAAGGATGACGCGAGTAGAGGCAGGATGTGACATAGACAAGGGGTTAACGTAACTGCGTAGAAAGAGTGGTGACTATTCTACCGACAACAAACCCTGAGTGCCTCATATCTCGCTGATTAGTTCGAGTGGATAGCGCTCGCCCGCCAGGTAATCATCAATACAGTGAAGCACCATGGGACTGCGCAATTTGATTGATGCGTTTACTAACTCGTCACGCGTGAGCCAGAGCGCCTGTTCAATACCCTGGTCGAGCGGTTGCTCAGGATGGTGGTCACCACAGCTGCCACAGAAGGTGACGCGGACGTAGGTGCGCTGATCCTCCGGACGAGTCCAGTTGTAGATACCTACAATCGACTCCGGTTGGAAGGTCCAGCCACTCTCTTCTTGAGTCTCACGAATAACCGCATCCAGTAGCGTTTCACCCGGTTCGAGGTGTCCCGCTGGCTGGTTATAGACGCGCTTTCCCTCGCTGATCTCCTCAACACAGAGAAAACGCCCATTTTTCTCGCAAATGGCGGCTACGGTGATGTGGGGTCTATCGATCTTCATCGCTGATCTGTGAGCATGGTAACGGTTTGATTCAGGGTTTCTGACTAAAATTAGCCCACGAGTCTCTATTTGGGAATCACAATAGTGAGTGTAGTTGAGGTCAGACGTCATATTAGCAAACGAATACGACTTGCGTGTTCGTTGCAGATGTCGGGCGGTCAGACCTTCTACGGAAGCACTCGCACACTTGCGATTGAAGGTGCCTTTATGGAGAGCACCTCGTTTTCAGCCGCAGGCGGTAAGATGCCCGAAATTGGCCAGGTTGGACTGCTCACGCTACGTTACAAATGTGGTATGAATGAAGCGCGAATCTTGACCAAGTGCCAGATACTCAATCTTCTGGGAACAGGTGTTGGAATCTCGATTCGCTACTCTGAACTCTCAAGAGCCGATCAGCGCACCATGGGACGAATTGTCGCCAGTGGTCGTGCCAATCTGGATGACGAGTAGCTCTGCCTGTTAATTCCGACCCAATAGCCCCGTGTTTTGCATGGCCTCCGTCGCGTTTTGAAGTGGTAGAATGCCTGCCAATTCAACAGCAACGGTAATGGTAATGGCTTACGACAAGATCGCAATTCCTGATTCTGGCGAGAAGATCACCCTCAACGACGACTCTTCTCTCAACGTACCTGATCAACCAATTATCCCCTTCATCGAAGGTGATGGAATCGGTGTCGATATCACCCCGGTGATGAAGAAGGTTGTTGATGCCGCCGTTGAGAAGGCCTATGGCGGCAATCGCAAAATCGCCTGGATGGAGGTCTATGCCGGTGAGAAGGCCAATAACCTCTACGGTGGCGATGTCTGGCTACCTGAGGAGACCTTTGAGGCGGTGAAAGACTATGTTGTCTCGATCAAGGGACCGCTCACCACCCCCGTTGGTGGTGGTATCCGCTCTCTCAACGTTACCCTGCGTCAGGAACTCGATCTCTACGTCTGTCTGCGCCCGGTTCGCTACTACACGGGTACACCTAGCCCGGTTAAGGAGCCTGAGAAGACCGATATGGTTATCTTCCGTGAGAATTCCGAGGACATCTACGCCGGTGTCGAGTGGGCCGAGGGGAGTGACGAGGTGAAGAAGGTAATCGACTTCCTGCAGAGTGAGATGGGAGTGAAAAAGATCCGTTTCCCAGAGAGCTCCGGTATCGGTATCAAGCCAGTTTCGGCCGAGGGGACCAAGCGTTTGGTACGCAAGGCGATCCAGTATGCGATCGATAATAAACGCCCCTCAGTGACCCTTGTGCACAAGGGCAACATCATGAAGTTCACCGAGGGTGCCTTCAAAAACTGGGGTTACGAGCTTGCCAAGGAGGAGTTTGGCGCGGTTGAGATTGATGGTGGTCCCTGGTGCAGCTTCAAGCATCCGGAAACCGGTGAAGAGATCGTTATCAAAGATGTCATCGCTGACGCCTTCCTACAGCAGATCCTGCTGCGTCCTGCCGAATATGATGTGATCGCAACCCTGAATCTCAATGGCGACTACGTCTCTGACGCCCTGGCGGCGCAGGTCGGTGGTATTGGCATTGCTCCCGGTGCCAACCTTTCAGATAGCGTCGCGATGTTCGAAGCAACTCACGGCACCGCACCAAAATATGCCGGTAAGGATCAGGTCAATCCCGGTTCGATCATTCTCTCAGCCGAGATGATGCTGCGCCACATGGGATGGACTGAGGCTGCTGATCTGGTGATTAAGGCGATGGAGGGTGCAATCCAGGCCAAAACCGTTACCTACGATTTTGAGCGTCTGATGGAAGATGCAACACTACTGAGCTGCTCTGCCTTTGGTGATGCGATGATAGAGAATATGTAACGATCAGTTAGTTAGCACCCAATCAACCCCGGTACTGATTCATCAGGCCGGGGTTTTTTGTGCTTGAAATACTTAATCAGGCCCATATACCTACTAAAAGCGTCGGTTATTGCAATCTGTTGCAGATCTGGCACGATGAAATTGAGGCAATGGGTAATAAAAGTGTATTTCGTTACGGTAAGAATCGGCTAAAATCGGCATCATGAGTAATAAAGAAGATCAACATCAACATGACGACGGGCTCACTCTGCAAGAGGAGAGGCCGAAGCTGAAAAAACCACCCATGTACAAGGTTGTACTGGTGAATGACGACTACACACCGATGGATTTTGTGATTGAGGTACTGGAGCGTTTCTTCTCGATGAATCGAGAGAAGGCAACCCAGATCATGCTTCATGTGCATACGCGGGGTAAGGGAATTTGTGGTGTCTTTACCCGGGATGTGGCCGAGACCAAGGTCTCACAGGTGAATGACCACTCCAGAAACAACCAGCACCCGCTGTTGTGCACGCTGGAAGAGGCGTAACTCGCCAAAGCAATTGAGGTTAAAAGGTCATGCTGAGTAAAGAACTGGAACTCTCGTTAAACAACGCCTTTCAGGCTGCTCGCGACAGTCGTCATGAGTTTGTCACGGTTGAACATTTGCTGGCTGCGCTGCTCGATAATCTGGCCGCAGCTCCGGTACTGCGGGCCTGTGGTGTTGATATCGATAAACTCCGTCTCGACCTGAGCGATTTCCTGGAGGAGACAACGCCGCTGATTCCCGTCAACGATGCGCGTGAGATTCAGCCGACCCTCGGATTTCAGCGTGTACTGCAACGTGCCATCTTTCATGTGCAATCCTCTGGCCGAGATGAGATCACAGGCGCCAATGTACTCATTGCCATCTTCGGTGAGAAGGAGTCGCAGTCGGTCTACTTCCTTGGTAAGCATGATGTGACACGTCTTGATGTGGTCAATTACATCTCACACGGCATCTCCAAGGTCGATGAGGATGAGGAGCTCTTTGGTGAGCCGCTCTCTTCGAGTGAAGATCTGGGGGAAGAGGGCGGTGGTGAAAAACAGCCACTTGAGAGCTTCGCCACCAATCTCAATGAGAAGGCACGCCTCGGGGAGATCGATCCACTAATCGGTCGTAAAGAGGAGGTTGAACGCACTGTACAGATCCTCTGCAGGCGTCGTAAGAACAATCCACTACTGGTGGGTGAGGCGGGTGTCGGTAAAACGGCCATTGCCGAGGGGCTGGCTAAGCTGATTGTCGATGGCGAGGTCCCCGAGGTGCTCTCTGAAGATACGATCTTCTCACTCGATCTCGGCGCGCTGGTGGCCGGTACGAAATACCGAGGCGATTTTGAGAAACGTCTCAAGGCGCTGCTGGCTCAGTTGCAAAAAACTCCCGGTGCCGTGCTCTTTATCGACGAGATTCATACCATCATTGGTGCCGGTTCAGCATCGGGTGGCGCGATGGATGCCTCCAATCTGATCAAACCGATGCTCGCATCGGGTGAACTGAAGTGCATCGGCTCGACCACCTATCAGGAGTACCGCGGCATTTTCGAGAAGGATCGAGCCCTGTCGCGTCGTTTCCAGAAGATTGATGTTCCAGAGCCGAGTGTCGATGAGACCTTTGAGATCCTCAAGGGGCTTAAGTCACGCTTCGAGGAGCACCACAAGGTTAAGTACCCGCTCAATAGCCTGCGTGTTGCCTCTGAACTTTCTGAGCGCTATATCAACGACCGTCATCTGCCCGACAAGGCGATCGACGTCATCGATGAGGCGGGTGCACGGGTGCAGCTGCAGCCGGCATCTAAGCGTAAAAAGACCATATCCGTGCAGATGATTGAGGAGATTGTCTCCAAGATGGCACGTATTCCGCCGAAGACCGTATCGGTCTCTGATAAGGATTCGCTGCGTAACCTCGAGCGCGATCTGAAGATGGTCGTCTACGGACAGAATGAGGCGATTGATGTGCTCAGCTCGGCGATCAAGATGTCTCGCTCCGGTCTTGGTAATCAGGATCGCCCAATCGGCTCGTTCCTCTTCGCCGGTCCTACCGGTGTTGGTAAGACCGAGGTGACCAAACAGCTTGCCAATATCATGGGCGTTGAGCTGATTCGTTTCGACATGTCGGAGTATATGGAGCGCCATACCGTTTCGCGCCTGATCGGCGCACCTCCTGGTTATGTCGGTTTCGACCAGGGTGGTCTGCTCACCGAGGCGATTAATAAACATCCCCATGCTGTGCTTCTGCTCGATGAGATCGAGAAGGCACATCCCGATCTCTTTAACCTGCTGTTGCAGGTCATGGATCACGGTACGCTGACCGATAACAACGGTCGTAAGACCGACTTCCGTAACGTTGTATTGGTGATGACCACCAACGCGGGCGCTGCGCAGATGAGCCGTAGTTCTATCGGCTTCACCACCCAGGACCACTCCAGCGATGGTATGGAGAGCATCAAGAAGACCTTTACGCCTGAGTTCAGAAACCGACTCGACTCAGTGATTCAGTTCAAGTCGCTCGATCCGTCAACCATCGGTCACGTTGTTGGCAAGTTTGTACTCGAGCTTGAGGCTCAGCTTGATGAGAAGGGTGTGACGATAGAGATCGATGATGAGGCACGTCTCTGGCTGGCGGAGAAGGGCTACGATCCGAAGATGGGTGCGCGGCCGATGGCGCGTGTTATTCAGGAGTACATCAAAAAACCGCTCGCAGAGGAGCTACTCTTCGGCCGGTTGGTCGACGGTGGCCACGTCAACATCACCAGTGACAGCGAAGGGCTTGTACTGGATATCGTCGAGGAGAGGGAGGCGGTACATTGAGGATCCGGTATTGACTGGATCCTCTGAGTGATCAGCGAGCGCGGTAGGTGATGCGACCCTTGCTGAGATCGTAGGGGGTCAGCTGCACGGTGACCTTGTCACCGGTAAGAATGCGGATGTAGTGCTTGCGCATCTTCCCTGAGATGTGAGCGGTGACGACGTGACCGTTCTCTAACTCAACGCGGAACATGGTGTTTGGCAGGGTGTCGATCACCGTGCCTTCCATTTCGATATTTTCTTCTTTTGCCATTCGGCCCTTGCTCTCTCTCTGATAATTCAGGCTGATCACGTCTTCGATTATCTGCTAGGAACGAAGACAGCTATTTTAAAGGGCGCTAATTATCGCAGCTTTTGCACGATAATGCACCGTTTTATCTACCTGAAATCAGTATAGAGAGAGGGACGTATAACCGCTACACGGCGCGTTTTAATGCGGTCGATGACCACGCTACGTGCGGGTGAATTACGTCTCTCCCCACAACAAGCTCAATCTTGAAGAAGTGATAGAGCGTGTTCTGATCGACAACCTCAGGGCACTCACTCTTTAACCGCTCAAGATGCTGGGGACTCAGGTAGAGAAGGTTAGGACGGACGCCGTGTTTCTGCTCAAACTGGTTGGCTAGTCTGTAGATCATGCTCAACATAGTTAGTGCCTCCAGGTGTTGCTAGTGACGGTGGAAAACTGCGTAATCCGTTACATCTACATCAATGTTATCGCCTTACTCAGAGTAAATTTTAGCCCTTTCATTGATGATTGCCACAATATCTTGTGGTTTAGTGGTTGGGTGGGCACAAGCCATATAAGTAGAATTAATGAAATAGGCGTTTAGAATGACATTTCTTATAAAAAAGTGTGACCATGTTCACACTTTAATTTCGATTTGATCAATATCTTCTAACTGAATGATAAAAAAGATTATTTGTTAAATTGTGCAAAATTGTTGGGTATAAATTATGAGCTGTCGTATCGCTAGATGCGCTCAAACTCAAACTAATGATTCATAAATGATGAGCATGTAAACCACACTACCCATGTGTAAATATGGCACTACTTTTTTATACTCACTTTAAACTCAATAAGTTACATAAGGGATTAAAGAAACTTTTTAACTTAGCCGCTATAATCTGCAACAAGTAAATGAATCCCATTAGACTACCTAGAAATGAAATATTGATGAAAACTGCTCTTCTGCTCACAGCTATCGCTTCTACACTTCTGCTCTCAGGATGCAACAACGACCAGTGGCATGGCTTTGTCTATACCGACCGTTATGATCTGAGTAACTACGCCTATGTTGGTAACTATGAGACCCTCAAGGAGTGTCGAATTGAAGTGGTACTAAAGATGAAAGCCTCCAACAGGTTAAGAGGTGGCGACTACGAGTGTGGCTTCAATTGTAAGCGTGATAAGAATGGGAAAATGGCTCCAATCTGTGAGTCTTCATCACGCTAGTTACCATTCAAGTCCAACTCTATATCCCTCGCGGCTGTACATCACAGCGCTGACTACGATTAATCCGTTCACCCTATGCCCCGTCTGTAGTATTATTCGGCGCTTTCTTGCCAAGACTAAGCTACGGATATCGTAATGCTGGAAATCAACCAATACATTCAAAAAATCAAAGAGATGCGTGGGCGTACAGATGCCCTTAGGGGGTACCTTTGACTTCGAAGTCCGTAGTGAGCGCCTAACAGAGGTCAAACGCGAACTAGAAGATCCCGCTGTCTGGAACGAGCCGGAACGTGCGCAGGAGTTAGGGCGCGAGCGCTCCCAGCTAGCGAAGGTGGTTGAAACGATCCTTAATCTCGATGCAATTCTCAACGACTCCTCAGATCTACTCGAGATGGCGGGTGAAGAGGATGATCAGGAGAGCCTGGATGCCGTGATCGACGATCTCGAGAAGGCTGAGACAGAGCTGGTCGAACTTGAGTTCCGTCGCATGTTCTCCGGCGAGACCGATCCCAATAGCGCCTATGTTGATATCCAGGCCGGCTCTGGTGGTACCGAGGCGCAGGACTGGGCCAATATCCTGCTACGTATGTATCTGCGATGGGGTGAGCGACGTGGTTTCAAGACCGAGCTTATGGAAGTCTCCGATGGTGAGGTGGCGGGTATAAAGTCTGCCACGATCCGTTTTGAGGGTGAGTACGCCTTCGGCTGGTTGCGTACCGAGATCGGCGTACATCGCCTGGTGAGAAAATCACCCTTCGATTCCGGCAACCGCCGCCACACCTCATTTGCCTCGGTCTTTGTATCACCCGAGATCGATGACAATATCGATATCGATATCAATCCAGCCGATCTGCGTATCGATGTCTATCGTGCCTCGGGGGCGGGTGGTCAGCACGTCAATCGCACCGAGTCAGCAGTTCGAATTACCCACAATCCCACGGGTACCGTGGTGCAGTGTCAGAACGACCGCTCACAGCACAAAAACAAGGACCAGGCGATGAAGCAGCTCAAGGCGAAGCTCTATGAGCTGGAGATGCAGAAGCGCAGTGCGGAGTCGCAGGCGCTGGAAGAGACCAAGTCCGACATCGGCTGGGGCAGTCAGATCCGCTCCTATGTGCTCGACCAGTCGCGCATTAAGGATCTTCGTACCGGGGTTGAGACCGGTAACACCCAGGCGGTACTCGATGGCGACCTGGATGATTTTATTGAAGCAAGTTTAAAGAGCGGTCTGTAGAGACCGGGCTACGCAAGAGTAGAGAGATGAATAATGAGTGAACAGCAGGACGAAAATAAGCTGATAGCCGAGCGTCGTCGCAAGCTATCCGATATCCGCGAAAATGGTGTCGCCTTCCCTAATGATTTCCGTCGCAACGTGGTTGCGGCCGAACTCCATGCTGAGTATGGCGAGAAGGATAACGAAGCGCTGGAGGCGACACCGATCCGTGTTGCGGTAGCGGGCCGCATGATGCTCAAACGCGTGATGGGTAAGGCGAGTTTTGCCACCCTGCAGGATATGTCGGGGCGCATTCAGCTTTTTGTTCAGCGCGATTCACTTCCAGAAGGGCTCTACAACGAACAGTTCAAGAAGTGGGATATCGGTGACATTATTGGTGCTGAGGGCGCACTGTTCAAGACCAAGACTGGCGAACTTTCCGTTAAGGTCGATTCGCTCAAACTGCTGACCAAGGCACTACGTCCACTGCCTGATAAGTGGCATGGACTGACCGATACCGAGGCGCGTTACCGTCAGCGTTATGTCGATCTGATTATGAGTGATGTGACTCGGGATACCTTCCGTGTGCGTTCGGCGGTCATCAGCTACATGCGAAAATTCTTCGACTCTCGTGGTTTTCTTGAGGTCGAGACACCGATGATGCAGGCGATACCGGGTGGTGCCACAGCACGCCCCTTCAGCACCTTCCATAATGCACTCGATATGGAGCTCTTCATGCGCATCGCGCCAGAGCTCTATTTGAAACGGCTGGTTGTCGGTGGCTTTGAGCGTGTCTATGAAATTAATCGTAATTTCCGTAACGAAGGCCTTTCGACGCGTCACAATCCCGAGTTCACCATGGTCGAGTTTTATGAGGCCTACGCCACCTATCACGACCTGATGGATCAGACCGAGGCACTGCTGCGTGGCATTGCTGAAGATGTGATCGGCTCTACCAAGATCACCTATCAGGGTGAGGAGTACGACTTTGGAAAATCCTTTACACGTATGACGGTCAAAGAGTCGATCCTTCACTTCAATCCCGAGCTAACTGATGCCCAGCTCGATGATATGGATCAGGCACGTGCCATTGCAGAAAAGCTCGAGATCCCGCTCAAGGATGGTTATGGCCTGGGCAAGGTTCAGATTGAGATCTTTGAGAAGACCGTTGAGCATCGCCTCAAGGACCCTACCTTTATTACCGCTTACCCGACCGAAGTTTCACCACTGGCACGTCGTAGCGACAACGACCCCTTTGTCACAGATCGTTTTGAGTTCTTTGTCGGTGGCCGTGAGATTGCCAACGGCTTCTCCGAGCTTAACGACGCCGAGGATCAGGCCGAGCGATTCCAGATGCAGGTTGCTGAGAAGGATGCTGGCGATGATGAGGCGATGCACTACGACGCCGACTACATCTGCGCGCTGGAGCACGGTATGCCACCGACAGCGGGAGAGGGGATCGGTATCGATCGTCTGGTCATGCTCTTCACCGACTCACCCTCGATCCGTGACGTACTGCTCTTCCCCCATATGCGTGCGGTTGAGTAACAACATCTCAGATCAAGATGGGTAGGTATCGTCCGCCGCAGAAACCGGGATCGAAGTACATCACTCCCGAGGGAAAGCAGAAGCTCGATGAGGAGCTCGACTTTCTCTGGCGCAAGAAGCGCCCCGAGGTGACAGCGGCACTCTCAGCAGCGGCAGCAGAGGGAGATCGCTCGGAAAACGCTGAGTATATCTATCGAAAAAAACAGCTCGGAGAGATTGACCGCCGAGTCCGTTTTTTAAGGAAACGACTCGAAAACATCGCGGTTGTTGAGGGTGAACCCGATGATCCTCGCACGATATTTTTTGGTGCCTGGGTCAGACTTGAAAACGAGACGGGTGATGAGCGTTCCTATCGCGTCGTTGGACCCGATGAGTTCGATATGGATGAACGTTATATCAGCATGGACTCACCGATGGCTCGTGCCATGATGAAGCGTCGTATCGATGATTCATTCACCGTAAAACTCCCCTCGGGTGAGGCGGAGTTCTATATCGTCGATGTCAGTTACAAACCATTTCAGCAGTAACCATTATCAGAGTGAAGGCCCCACGTGAAACAGAGTGACCTCTTTAGCTCCAGCACAAACTTTCGCTCAGCCTTTGAAGCGGGTCTCTTTACGATGCTGGGCAATGAGGGGCTCGGAACCTTTATTCTCGCCTGCGCTAACGCAACCTTCGATCACGATATCTATCGGGTGATGGAGGGCGATCTGCGAGCACTCTTCACCGCCAAAATGGGGTTTTACCAGCAGATGCTGGAGAAGGGCTATCAGATTACCGATAGCGATGAGGACCTGCTGGTTTTTCTGAAAATGGCTGCAATCGGATTCGAGGCGCTCGATATTACTGAGGATAGATCGATTGATGGTTGGAATGTTCAGTTCAACCACCTGAGGGCGTTTCGTCCACGACGCCTGACCGCTGAGGCAACGACTGGCATTCGAGCCGAATACGATAAAAACTGTTTTAACTTCAACAAACCCTTTCTGCAGAGTGAGAAACTCTGGGAGGGGGATTTGATGGGGCGTGAGATCTCACTCTTCTACAATAAATACCCCTTCGCTGAACTACATACGCTGCTGGTTCCGGAACGAAACCGAGGCCTGCCGCAGTTTCTGACCGAGGTGGATCATCGCTATAGCTGGCAAGTTGTCGAATCACTTGCCGACTCGATTCCGGGTGTTGGCATCGGCTATAACGCCTATGGCGCACTGGCATCGATCAACCATCTCCATCTGCAGATGTTTATTCGTGAGACGCCGATGCCGGTTGCCTCATCGCAGTGGCAACACAACGGTGGTGGGCGAGCCTATCCAGCACGGTGTGAACGCTTTGATGATGCAGATGTAGCCTGGCAACGAATCGAAGAATTTCATCAGCAGGAGATTCCCTACAATCTGCTCTATCTACCTGGCAGACTCTACTGTTTTCCACGGCTTTCGCAGGGAACTCACCCCGTGCCGGCCTGGAGTAGTGGTCTGACATGGTGCGAGATGTCGGGTGGGATGTTGACCTTCAATCGTGATGATTTTGAGCGTCTCGATAGCAATACCATTGAACAGGCGCTGGCAGAGACCAGTCTGAAATAGCCAAACTGGCTCAACGATAGTTAACCGAGCAGAATACTCTGGACCGCCTCGATCTGTTCGGCGTTGTCATCGATATCACCGATGTGAATCTCCGGCTCAATGCCGACCTTGTCAAAGGCTGGAACAGTAGAGCCATCGACAGAGGCCAACGGATGATCGGTGCCTGCATAGCTCTGCAGATTGGCGACGATGACCAGATCTGTGTAGTCGACCGGCCCATCATGGTCACGAGTGATATCCTCATGATTCGCCGCCACATCGATCAACTCCTGGGGAAACTGCCACGATTGTAGAATCTTCCGCCCCAGATCTGTGTGTAATTCTCTGACGCACCGATCAAGAAGCTCGATGTTTTTGATCATGGTGCGATACCCTTCCGCCTTTGAGAGTACGGGCAGTGCGCCGATATCGTGAATCAGGCCTGCCAGCAGTGCCTCATCGGGATCGAGATGGGGAAAGGCCATCGCCAGAACTCGAGAGATGGCAGCCACGTTGACATGGTGTTCCCAGAGGGTGCGTAACCGCGTATCGAGTGCCTCACTGGTCGCCTGAAACATCTGTTGCATCACCAGACTGGTAATCAGGTTGCGCGTCGTTGTCAGCCCCATTCGCGAGATCGCCGTTTTCAGGTTTTCAATCGGTGCACGGGCGCGATAGAGAGGGCTATTAGCCACTTGAAGCAGACGCGCTGATAGCGAGGGATCGGTTGCGGTAATAGCAGCCACTTCAGTGACACTACACTCTGGATCTTCAACAGTATCGCGTGCCTTGAGCGCAACCTCAGGCAGAGTAGGTAGAACCAGTGTGTTATTGGCTAAGTCAGCTTCGATTTCGGCGATGAAATCCTCTTTGGTATCCACCGTGATGGCCCCTTTATATTGGTTGGGTTACAAACCATTGCGTTTACGATGCAGCTTCTTCGATCTCAAACGGGTAGGGCAGATCATTGATGCTCAGTGTAGGGCCCTCTGCATCGGTGAGTTGAAGTCGGTCGGCCTCGGCACTGCTGATCTGGGTGACGACCAGCAGAGAGTGACCACCTTCAGGGTGTGGGGCTACTCGGACCACTTTACCGGAACCCTGATTGGACTCTGACTCTGGGTCAAACAGCTCATCACCAGGAGATGGGGCCGCTGAACTATCGACATGGGCGAGGTACATGCGACGTTTGAGCTTACCTAGGTACTGCATGCGTGCCACCACCTCCTGGCCTGGGTAACAACCCTTGCGGAAACTGACACCCTCGACCAGCTGTAGATTGACCATCTGTGGCACGAATGCCTCGAAGGTCTCGGTGAAGATTTGAGGTAGACCCGCCTCAGTATCGAGCAGCTCCCAACCATCGGCCCCTGTGGGTACCGCGTCACTGAGTTGTTGCCAGAGCGTTTTTACCGCTTCGACGTCACCACATATCTCATAACGCGGTGATGTTGATGGAATTCGCTGGATGGAGACGGAGTTGTGGGTTACTGCAAAATCGTTCTCGGGTAGCTCGCCCATTATGCTCTTTAATTGCTGTTGGCAGGCATCACCACTAACGCCTATTCGAATCAGCTCGTCGCTGAGATCTGTCAGTGTGACCTTGGCGCGGAGAATAAACATCTGCAGGCGCTTAAGAATCGGTTCGACCAGTGGACGAGGTAGCTTCAGATAGAAGGCGTCGTTGTGCTGATAGATGGTGAAGATCGCCAGCATGCGCCCCTTGGCGCTGCAGTAGGCGCTGAGTTGACCGATATTCTCATCGACTTCACGCATATCGTTGGTGAACTGATTCTGCAGATAGTCACGCGCCTCTTCACCCTCAACTCGGATGGTGCCGAAATGGCTAAGATCGCAGATCAGGTTGTCTGTAGGTGATGGGGTGTCTTCAAATCCACTCACCGTGCCTGTGTCATCAAACTGTGCTTTCGCGCTCTGTAAAAAGCTATTCCATTCAGAATTCATCGTTTCGCTCTCAGGCAATAGGTATTGCTCGATTCTATGCAATCGAGTCCACAATGTCAGCTCAATACACCTCTGATAGAGGGGGAATTCAGTGCTCATCGGGGGAGGAAATATTAATGTGCTTCAATCTATGCTAAAGCTATAGGCAGTGAGTACCAACGACCCGCTAATCGATCAATTCAAGGAGTAGTCAGTAGTATGCAGCGTCGTCCGGTCTACCTTAATCTCTTCAAGATTACGCTACCCGCAACTGCCTGGGTCTCTGTTCTGCACCGCGCCAGCGGTGTGTTGATGTTTCTCGCTATTCCCGCTTCGATCTATCTGTTGGGACTCTCGCTGCGCGATAGCAGCGGTTATAACCAGGTGCTCTCCATCTTGAGTCATCCCATCTCACTGTTGGTGATGCTGTCGATGCTCTGGGCTCTCATTCACCATCTACTGGCCGGTATCCGCTTTCTGCTTATCGATATCGACATTGGTATTGAGAAGGAGTCGAGTCGACGCAGTGCCTGGTGGGTTGTTATTGCTGCCCTGATCCTGACGTTGATGATCGCCGGAGTTTTAATATGAGTCACGGTGCGCAGGGGATGAATGCCTGGCTGGTGCAGCGCATCAGCGCGATCTACATCGCACTCTTTCTAATCTATCTGCTACTCATCCTCGCCATCGACCCGTTTCTCTCCTTTGATGGTTGGCAGGAGTGGATGGCATCTCCACTGCAGACGATCACCTTCTCGCTCTTCTTTATCGCGCTACTGCTTCATGCCTGGGTCGGTATTCGCGATGTCATACTCGACTATATCCATCCAACCCTGTTACGACTGCTGATGCTGACACTATTAATGGCGCTGTTACTGGGTGAGGCGGTCTGGGTATTTAAAATATTACTGGGGGCGGGATGACAATTGCGCATCGCAAGTTTGATACCTTGATCATCGGAGCCGGCGGCGGTGGTCTGCGTGCAGCGCTGCAGCTGGCTCGGGCCGAGGCCCATGTCGCAGTGGTCTCCAAGGTATTCCCGACACGCTCACATACCGTCGCGGCACAGGGTGGGGTTAATGCGGCGTTGGCCAATGTACTGCCCGATAACTGGCACTGGCATATGTTCGACACGGTCAAGGGGAGTGACTACCTCGGTGATCAGGACGCGATCGAGTATATGTGCCGTGCCGCTCCGCGAATCGTCTATGAGCTGGAGCACTTCGGCGTCCCCTTCTCACGACTCGATAACGGCAAGATCTATCAGCGCCCCTTTGGTGGTCAGAGTCGCGACTTTGGTGGTGAGCAGGTGGCGCGTACCTGTGCGGCGGCCGACCGAACCGGCCACGCCATACTCCATTCGCTCTACCAGCAGAATATCAAATCGCGCACCCACTTCTTCGATGAGTACTTTGCGGTCGATCTGCTCAAGGACGATGAGGGTAATATCTTAGGTGCGCTGGTGTTCGATATCGCCAGCGGTGAGCCGATGATTATCGAGGCGAAGACCACTCTGATCGCCACCGGTGGGGCAGGGCAGCTGTTCCGCACCAATACCAACGCACTGATCAACACCGGCGATGGCATTGCGATGGCGCTACGTGCCGGTATTCCAGTCCAGGATATGGAGTTCTTCCAGTTCCACCCGACCGGTATCGCCGGCAAGGGGATGTTGATTTCTGAGGGAACGCGGGGTGAGGGTGGCTATCTAGTCAATGGCGAGGGCGAGCGCTTTATGGAGCGATATGCACCACGTGCCAAAGATCTTGCCAGTCGCGACGTGGTGAGTCGAGCCATCGCCATTGAGCTGCGCGAAGGGCGAGGCTGTGGCCCTGAAAAGGATCACGTACTGCTCAAGGTCGATCACGTTGGTGAAGAGGTGATCCGTAAACGTCTGCCCGGCATCCGTGATCTCTCGATGACCTTTGCCCATATCGATCCGATCGATGCCCCCATTCCAGTTGCACCTACCGCCCACTACACCATGGGTGGCATTCCGACCAACCGCTTCGGCCAGGTCGTGACACCTCTCGATACGGCACCCGAAGAGCCGGTCCCTGGGCTCTATGCTGCAGGGGAGTGTGCCTGTGTATCGGTACACGGGGCCAACCGTCTTGGTGGTAACTCGCTGCTCGATATTTTGGTCTTTGGTCGCGCGGCGGCCAACCACATCATTGATCACCTGAAGCACAACCGACACCATCGCCCACTCAATCAGGCGAGCGTCGATCAGGCGATGGCACGTCTGGAGCGCTGGGATCGAACCGATGGTAGTGAAACCGTCGATGGACTGCGGAGTGAACTACAGCAAGCCATGGAGACATACTGTGGCGTATTCCGTACCGAAGAGGTTCTGCGCGAGGGGCTAGAGAAGGTGAGTGAGCTCGAGCAACGTATGGATCAGGTTGCGTTACATGATCACAGCCGGGTGTTTAACACGGCACGTGTCGAGGCGATGGAGCTTGAGAACCTGATGGGCCTGGCATTGGCCACCGTTAGCTCCGCCCTGGCGCGCACCGAGAGCCGAGGTGCCCACTCTCGAATTGACTACCCCGATCGTGATGATGTGAACTGGATGAAACACTCTCTCTACTTCCACGATGATCGTCAGGTCGACTATAAACCGGTTCGGCTCAAACCGGTCTCGGTTGACTCCTTCCCACCCAAGGAGCGGGTCTACTGACCCGGTACTGACTGCGATGCGATTCTCAATCTACCGATTTAATCCTGAAGTCGATAAGACGCCTTACATGGAGAGTTGTGAGCTGGCCGATGAAAAGCTCTCTCCCGGCATGATGCTGCTTGATGCACTCAAACTACTTAAAGTAAAAGATGAGAGTCTCGGCTTTCGTCGCTCCTGTGGTGAGGGTGTCTGTGGTTCTGATGCCATGAATATCAACGGTACCAATGGACTCGCCTGCATCACACCACTCGACTCACTCAAACAACCGATTGAAATCCGTCCGATGCCAGGCATGCCGGTGATCCGTGATCTGATTGTCGATATGGAACCCTTCTACCGTCAGTACCGCGAGGTGAAGCCCTATCTGATCGTTAACGATCCGGAACCCGAGGTGGAGCGACTGCAAAGCCCCGCTGATCGTGACAAACTTGATGGCCTTTATGAGTGCATTCTCTGCGGTAGCTGCTCCACCTCATGTCCCTCATTCTGGTGGAATCCCGATAAGTTCCTGGGGCCTGCGGCACTGCTGCAGGCGTGGCGTTTCCTCGCCGATAGCCGTGATCAGGAGGCCGAGGCACGGCTGGAAGCACTGGAAGGTCCCTACAAGCTGTTCCGCTGTCACACCATCATGAACTGTGTGCAGGTCTGCCCTAAGGGACTTAATCCGACCCGTGCGATCGGCAATATTAAACAGATGATGTTAAAGCGCTCGGTATGAGTCTGGATGACGATGAACGTAAGCTGGCAAGACTGCAGTGGCAGTGTCGGCGTGGTATGCGAGAGCTTGATGTGCTGCTTCGTGATTATCTGGATGAGTGTTATCCAGAACTGGATGACAAAAAGCGGGGTGAGTTCGAGCGGCTATTAACATCGGCCGACCAGGAGCTGCTGGAGTGGTTGATGGGACGTGCCGAACCCATGGATGGAGAGTTACAAGGTGTCGTCAAACAGATCCGTAGCCACGCCCAACGTTGAACTGCAGCCATCTGCTGAGTTCACTGTTGTTCTACTGCTCCTGCATGCCGCCGCAGCGATTACTCTCGCGCTAACTGAATTGAATATAGTTGTGGTGTTGATGCTCTTCCTGTTGTTAACGGTCAGCCTCTATTACTCAATTCACCGCTTCGCTCGATTGAGCCACCGCCACGCCGTTTTGCGAGCGGTTCATCGTGAGGAGGGATGGCTGTTAACGCGCCGTGATGGATCAACTGTAACGGCCTCATTGCTGGCCGAGAGTTATCTACACCGATTATTCACTATTCTGCGCTTTGCTATGGAAGGTAGAAGCGTGTGTGTAGTGATCTGGCGCGATATGCTTGATGCCGATTACCGACGACAACTGGTTGTCGCACTGCGAAGCCTTCAGCAGGAAGATCTTGCTTCAGGGCGTCAGGATGGTCGTTTGTGAGGTGAGAAGTTCATCTGTTTGCGGATAGTCGATGGTGTAGTGGAGACCGCGTGACTCCGTGCGACTTTGTGCCGAACGGATAATCAGATCGGCCACCTGCGCCAGGTTTCGCAGTTCAATCAAGTCGTTACTGATGCGGAAGTTACCGTAGTACTCATCAATTTCTCGCAACAGTAGGTCGACGCGACTTTTGGCCCGCTGCAACCGTTTATCACTGCGCACGATGCCGACGTAGTCCCACATGAAATGGCGTAGTTCATCCCAGTTATGCGAAACCACTACCTCCTCGTCGGAGTCGGTCACGCGGCTCTCATCCCAGGCGGGTACTGCGGCGGGTGGTGGCATCGTATCGACTGCTGTCGCAATAGCATCGGCTGCGGCTGAGGCAAACACCAGGCACTCCAGCAGCGAGTTACTGGCCATGCGGTTGGCGCCGTGAAGGCCGGTATAGGCGACCTCACCGACGGCAAACAGACCATCGATATCGGTCTGCCCCTGCTGGTCTGTGACGATGCCACCGCAGGTGTAGTGGGCAGCAGGCACCACCGGAATCGGCTCCTGGGTAATGTCGATGCCAAACTCGAGACAGCGCTTCTGCACAGTTGGAAAGTGTTCGGCAATGAATTCGGCTGAGCGGTGGCTGACATCGAGCAGAAGGTGGTCGGCACCGAGCCGTTTCATCTCGTGGTCGATGGCACGAGCGACAATATCGCGTGGTGCCAGCTCGCCTCGCTCATCGAAGCGGTTCATAAAGCGGTTGCCATCGGGCAGCAGCAGTCGTCCCCCCTCACCACGTACCGCTTCGGTAATCAGGAACGATTTTGCCTGGGGGTGGTAGAGACAGGTGGGGTGAAACTGGATGAATTCCATGTTGCCGACTCGACAACCGGCGCGCCACGCCATCGCGATTCCATCGCCGGTTGAGATGTCGGGATTGCTGGTATAGAGATAGACCTTGCTGGCCCCCCCAGTGGCCAGCACCACAAAGCGCGAACGCACCGCATTGACGCTATCCTGTTGACGATCGAGCAGGTAGGCACCGTGACAGCGCTGGTCATCAAGACCCAGCTTGGAGCCGGTGATGAGGTCGACTGCAATATGACGTTCCAGCAGGGTGATGTTGCTGCGCTGTTTGATCTGTCCGAGTAGGGTGGTCTCAATCTCACGACCGGTGGCATCCTTGGCGTGGATAACACGACGGTGGGTGTGGCCACCTTCACGAGTGAGGTGGTAGCAGGTGTCACCCTCAGCCGACTCCTCGGTGGTGAAATCGACACCGTTCTCAATCAGCCACTCAATCACCTTGGGGCCGTTTTCAACGGTATAATTTACGATCTGCTCATCGCAGAGTCCGGCACCTGCATTGAGTGTATCCTTGACGTGTGACTCGATCGAATCGTTCTCTTTATCAAGTACGGCCGAGACGCCGCCTTGAGCGTAGAGGGTACAGCCCTCACGCAGACGCTCCTTGGAGACAACGGCAACACTGAGATCAGAAGGGAGGCGAAGTGCGGTACTGAGGCCGGCCGCACCGCTGCCGATGATCAACACATCGAAGTAGGGGGTGTTTTCTGCTGTTTGAGTCACTATCTAATACGGTTATTTTGTCGAAAAGGCATGATGAACGGCAATATACCCTCTTTTAGACGTCACTTGCGAACTATCTTCCAACACCATTGTCGTATCACCCATAAGCGGGCTACGGCCATATAATAAGGGGTAGCCCCGAATGGGCAGCCAAGCAACAGATCAAGAGCTGGTAGTACGTGTCCAGGAGGGTGATAAACGCGCCTTCGACCTGCTGGTGCTCAAGTACCAGCAACGTATTATCAAACTGATCTCACGTTACATTAAGGATCAGAGTGAGGTGCTGGATGTGACGCAGGAGGCCTTTATTAAGGCCTACCGGGCGATCGCAAAGTTTCGTGGTGATAGCGCCTTCTACACCTGGCTCTATCGGATTGCGATCAACACCGCCAAGAATTATCTGGTCAGTCGCGGTCGCCGGCCGCCCAGTAGCGACATTGATGCCGATGAGATTGAGAAGATCGACGCACCGGCCACGATGCGTGATGGGGATTCGCCTGAAGCGCTAGCGATGCGTGATGAGGTGATGCAGACCGTATCAACAACGATTGAACGGCTACCTGAGGAGCTGCGTACAGCGATTCTGCTACGCGAACTCGAGGGCATGAGTTATGAGGAGATAGCACAGACGATGGAGTGTCCCGTGGGGACGGTGAGATCGAGAATCTTCCGTGCCCGCGAAGCGATCGATAAGCAACTGAGAGAACTCGAGAAGTAGAGGTGAATTATGAGCGATAAAGTCGGCGAACAACTCTCGGCCTGGATCGATGGTGAACTCAGCGCTGAGGAGCTAGAACTCTTCTACAAACGTATTGGTGAGGATGGTGAGCTGCGACGCCGTTGGCAGAGCTACCACCAGATCGGTGATGCGATCAGCGGACACGGCACCTCTATTCAAGATGATCAACTGGCCGATCGTATCGCCAGTGTGTTGGTCGACGAGCCGGCGCCAACGATGCAGCGTCGAAACTCTCTGACCTCTCGATTCATAAAACCGTTGGCTGGGTTTGCAGTCGCCGCTTCGGTCGCAACAGTCGCCGTGCTGGCCCTGCAGTTTAATGCACAGGTCTCTATTGATGGTGGCGGTGAACTGGTTGCCGAGAAACCTGCTGAACCGGTTGAATATCGCCGTCTTGCGGGACTCGAAGAGTATGGTCCGCGCCCCAATCTGCAGCGGGAGCTCGATCGCTACCTGGTGGTCCACAGTGAGCAGCTATCTGGCAGAAGTATTCAGGGTATGTCACCGATCAGGAGAATCGCCGTTGAGCGCGCAATGGTCGAGTAGAGGCACTATGTTTAACCGTACCCTTACCATTCTGATCGGCTGGCTACTGCTCTGGAACGTTGCTGCTGTCAGCGGCGCAGATGCGCAGATGCTGCTCGAAAAAATGCGCACCGCGATGGAGAACCTCAGCTACGAGGGCGATTTTGTCTTCAAGCAGGGTGATCATCTTGAGCCGATGCATATCCTCCACCAAGGGAGTGCCGATGGTGGTGGTGAACGTTTAACCACTCTCTCCGGGGTTCATAGCGAGATCGTTCGCCGTGGCGGCGGTCGGCAGTGCATCTATACCGGCGGAAGAAAACCGAAGGTCGATGTTGCTGGTGATTCGCATACACCCTCAACCCATCTTCTGCCCTATGCGGCCTTCGGCAGTATTGAGCAGCTCTCTCGAAACTACTCAATAGAGCTACTGGGACAGGACCGGATGGCTGGTCGAATGGCCGATGTGATTGCCATCGAGCCACCCGACAAACTCCGCTATGGCTACCGCCTCTGGCTCGATGCTGAGAGAGCGCTTCTACTCAACTTTATGGTGCTGGATAACGAAGGTGAGCCGATAGAGCAGCTGATGTTCACCTCTTTAAAGCTAATGGATAAGGTTCCAGAAGCGTGGCTAAAATCAGAGGCGTGTCGTCTTCGTCAGGCCGACAGCAAATCGGTTGAAGTGCAGCAAGAGCACGGAGCCGCTGGGTTGTGGGAGAGTAGGGCGCTGCCGAGCGGATTTGAACTTACACTCAATCAACAGCGTTCCAGTCGGCAGGTCGAGCACCTGGTCTACTCCGATGGTCTGGCTACGGTGTCGGTATTTATCGAACAGGCCGGTGAGGCACATCTACCTGATGGGTCCCACGCGATGGGGGGTTCGGTCAACGCGTTTTCACGCTTTGTAGAGCCACACCAGATCGTCGCTGTTGGTGAGGTGCCAGCCGCTACGGTTAAGCTGATCGCTGAATCGATTCAGCAGAAATCTACGGACTGACTCCGTGATTGAGGAGCAGGCTCAGGTTGTTCGAGTTGAGAGTGGAGAGGTCTGGGTTGAGACGCAGCGAAAGAGTAGCTGTGGTAGCTGCGCTGCGAATAGAGGCTGTGGAACTGCCGTTCTTTCGAAGGTGCTCGGGAACCGCACAACACCCATTCGTGTCATATGTGATGTGCCGGTAGGTGTAGGTGATCAGGTCGTCATTGCGATCCGTGAGGAGGCGTTGGTGCGCGGGTCGCTTGCCGTCTATATGGTTCCGTTGTTGGGTGTCTTGCTGGGTGCGATGTTGGGTGAGTGGATGGCGCCACAGTTGGGCACCGCTGTTGAGATGAGCACTATTGTGGGCGGAATAACAGGTATGTTGATCGGACTCTTCTGGTTGCGCCTCTTTAGCCGCAAGATCGGTAGCAGTCCACTCTATCAACCGGTTGTTGTTAAGAGAGTTGAAACTCTGAATCAGATTTAGCGTCTGCTCAGAGAAGCGAGATAATAATTGGAGTAAGCATGAACAGAGTATTTGATATAAGCCGACATCCCTTTCTGGCAGCGCTATTGGTGATTTTCTCAAGCCAGGCGTTCGCCGTATCACTTCCCGACTTTACCGAACTGGTAGAGGAGAATAGTGCCGCTGTAGTCAATATCAGCACGGTACAGAAAGTACAGGGTAAGCGGGTGATTCCCCATGTGGAGATCCCCGACCTGCCTGAGGATAGCCCCTTTGGTGAGCTGTTCCGTAAATTCTTCGGTGAAGGTGGTGAAAGTGAAGGGCTGGAACGTGATGCTCGCTCACTAGGCTCTGGTTTTATTATTTCGAATGATGGTTATGTTCTAAGCAACTACCACGTGGTCAAGGATGCCGATGAGATTATCGTGCGTCTTAATGATCGTCGCGAACTGAAGGCGGAGTTGGTCGGGTTTGATAAACGCAGCGATATCGCTCTGCTCAAGATCGAAGCCACTGATCTACCTGTTGCCCGTATTGGCAGCTCCGAACAGTTGCGACGTGGTGAGTGGGTGCTGGCAATTGGCTCGCCTTTTGGCTTTGAGTCATCCGTGACCGCCGGTATTGTCAGTGCGACGGGCCGTAATCTGCCGAGCGAGAACTACGTCCCCTTCATTCAGACCGATGTCGCAATCAATCCGGGTAACTCGGGTGGTCCGTTGTTCAATCTTGACGGCAAGGTGGTCGGTATCAACTCACAGATCTATAGCCGCACCGGCGGGTATATGGGCCTCTCGTTTGCGATTCCGATTGAGGTGGCAATGGATGTGGTCGCACAGCTGAAGGATAAGGGACACGTTACCCGCGGCTGGCTTGGTGTACTAATCCAGGATGTTACCCGTGATCTCGCCGAATCATTTGGTATGAAGAAGCCACAGGGTGCACTGGTTGCACAGGTATTACCGGGTGGGCCTGCAGAGAACTCGGGGCTTCGTGTTGGTGACATTATCCTTGAGTTCAATGGCCATCACGTTGATAGCTCAGGCAAACTACCGCCAGTGGTTGGTAGAACCCCCGTGGGTAAACGTGTTCCGGTCACGGTGCTGCGCGAGGGCAAGCAGCAGAAGATCTGGATTAAACTCGGCGAGCTCCCCGATGAGGCGGAGCTGAAGAGCAGCAAGCAGAATCTGCGTAGCCACTCCGATAATCGTCTTGGTGTCGATGTGATCGAGCTGACTAATGAGCAGCGCGAGTCGCTCGAACTGAGTGAGTATGGTGTGCTGGTCGAGGCGGTCAAACCAGGTCCAGCGGCACAGGCAGGGATACATCGTGGTGATGTGGTGGTGATGATCAATAACATCAATGTGAAGGATACCCGCCACTTTGAAACACTGATCAAGGAGCTACCCGCAGGCAAAAGGGTTGCACTACTGGTTCAGCGTCGCGGTGGCCCGGTGTTCCTGGCGATTCGCGTGCCCGAATAGTCGCCTAAATCCTGGGCTGGGGTGCTTATCCAGCCGTTTTCAGGATATAATCGGCGTAATCCAGAGCGGGGGGTGCAGTTGCACCCCCCGCTTGATATTCAGCTCAAAGAAATCTTGAGATATCAAACAGGTAAAGTAGGTGTCCTCTCCCGTGTCAGATATGAAAAATATCCGTAATTTTTCGATTATTGCCCATATCGACCATGGTAAATCGACCATTGCCGACCGTTTTATTCAGTACTGTGGCGGTCTGGAGGATCGGGAGATGTCTGCTCAAGTGCTTGATTCTATGGATATCGAACGTGAACGTGGCATCACCATCAAGGCTCAAAGTGTGACGCTCGACTTCAAGTCGAACGATGGCAACACCTATCAGCTCAACTTTATTGATACTCCGGGACATGTCGACTTCTCCTACGAGGTCTCCCGATCACTCGCAGCCTGTGAGGGGGCACTACTAGTGGTCGATGCTGCACAGGGCGTTGAGGCACAGAGTGTGGCCAACTGCTACACCGCCATTGAGCAGGGTCTCGAGGTGGTGCCGGTACTGAACAAGATCGACCTGCCCTCAGCCGATCCTGAGAAAGTGATCAACGAGATCGAAGAGATCATCGCCATTGAGGCGGAGGATGCCGTGCGGGTTAGTGCCAAGACCGGTGTCGGTATTCCTGACCTGCTAGAGCAGTTGGTGCAACGAATTCCACCACCAGAGGGTGATGTGAATGCGCCGCTACAGGCGCTGATTATCGACTCCTGGTTCGACAGCTATGTGGGTGTTATTTCGCTGGTGCGAGTGGTGCAGGGGCGTATGACACCCAAGTCGAAAATGCAGGTGATGTCGACAGGACGGACTCATCTGATCGAGAAGGTCGGCATCTTTACACCCAAACGCAACGACCTTGAAGCGCTCGAAGCGGGGGAGGTTGGATACGTTATTGCCGGTATCAAGGAGATCGATGGCGCGCCGGTGGGCGATACCCTGACCGGTGCAGTTAATCCCTCGGAAACAGCACTGCCCGGTTTTCAGGAGATGCAGCCTCGCGTATTTGCAGGTCTATTTCCGGTTAGCTCCGACGATTACGAAGATTTTCGTGATGCTCTGCAGAAGCTAAAACTCAATGATGCGGCGCTTCACTACGAACCAGAAACCTCCCAGGCGTTGGGTTTTGGTTTCCGTTGTGGCTTCCTTGGTGTGCTTCATATGGAGATCATTCAAGAGCGCCTCGAGCGCGAGTACGATCTTAATTTGATCACCACCGCACCCAGTGTTATCTACGAAGTGCTCGATACCCAGGGCGAGCAGATCGAAATCGATAATCCCGCTAACCTGCCGCCGACCAATAAGATCGACGAGATTCGCGAACCTATTATCATGGCCAACATTCTGGTTCCGCAGGAGCATGTTGGTAATGTTATAGGGCTCTGCATAGAGAAGCGCGGTGTACAACGCAAGATGCAGTACCACGGAAACCAGGTGGCGCTCAGCTATGAGTTACCGATGAGTGAGGTGGTGCTCGATTTCTTCGATCGTCTTAAATCAGTCAGTCGTGGCTACGCCTCCTTCGACTACGCCTTTGAACGTTTTCAGGCCGCCCCTATGGTCAAGCTCGATGTGATGATCAATAGCGAGCGTGTCGATGCACTCTCTATCATCGTACATAACGATCAGGCACAGTTTCGTGGTCGAGATCTGGCCGATAAGTTACGCGAGATCATCCCTCGGCAGATGTATGATGTTGCCATCCAGGCAGCCATCGGTAATCACATTATTGCCCGTACCACGGTCAAGGCACTACGCAAGAACGTGACTGCCAAATGTTACGGTGGCGACATCACTCGTAAGAAGAAGCTGCTGGAGAAGCAGAAGGCGGGTAAAAAACGCATGAAGCAGGTCGGCAGGGTAGAGATTCCTCAGGAGGCGTTTCTAGCCATTCTGCAGGTTGGAAAAAAATAAACCCCACATGGATATGTAAAAGAGCGCTATGTCATTCGATTTTCCCGCAGTTCTGGTTCTGGCTACTTTAGTAACGGGTGTTATCTGGGCCGCTGATGCGATGTTTTTCGCCAAATGCCGAGCGGCGCAGGCCTCCGGTGGTGAGACCAAAGAGCCAGTTGCCGTTGAGTGGTCGCGCTCGTTTTTTCCGGTGATCTTTGTTGTTCTCATTCTGCGCTCATTTGTCGCAGAGCCCTTTCGCATACCCTCTGGTTCAATGATGCCTACCCTGTTGGTGGGTGACTTTATTCTGGTCAATAAGTTTTCTTACGGTCTCAGGCTGCCTGTTGCTGATACCAAGGTTATCGAACTGGGCTCACCCAAACGTGGCGATGTAGTGGTGTTTCGTTACCCGAAAAATCCCTCTATCGACTACATTAAACGTGTAGTGGGAATACCTGGCGACAAGGTTGGCTACTTCAATAAGCAGCTCTACATTAATGGTAATCCGATTAAGCAGAAATCAAAGGGCGTTTATATTGGTGATGGAGCGGGCGCTGAGATGACAGGGGCCAGTCTGCGTGATGAGTCGCTAGAGGGTGTAGAACATGAGATTTTAGTAGTACCGGACAGTAATGGCATGGAAGGGGAGATTGTTGTGCCGAAGGGGCAATACTTCGTTATGGGTGACAATCGAGACCGTAGCAATGATAGCCGTTATTGGGGTACAGTTTCCGACAAGCATCTGGTTGGTAAGGCATTTTTTATCTGGATGAACTGGGACTGGAACGGTGGTGGTGTTCAGTGGCAGCGAATTGGAAGCAGTATTGATTAATAACGGTTCTATGAGGATGGATATGATGAATAATAAAATTGCATACTCACAACGTGGTGTAACGGCGCTGGGCTGGATGATTATTCTAGCGATGATCGCTTTTTTTACCTTACTCGCCCTGCGTGTGGTGCCGATGTATCTCGAATACTCCAATGTTGTTTCCATTATGGAATCAATCAAAGATGAGGCTCAGGAGAGTAAAAAGTCGAAGAAAGATCTTAAGAAAATGATTACACGCCGACTAGATATGAATGATGTAACAAACGCGACAGTCGAGGACGTGAAGTTCGAAGAAAAGAGTAACAAAATGACCGTGACCATCGAGTACGAGGTCAGGCAACCGATGGTTAAACAAATCGGTATTGTTGGCTCATTTAATAAGAGCGTTGAATACACTACTCCTGCACGTTGATATTATGCTCGACCGCCTACAACAGCGCCTTGGTTATCGTTTCAAGGATGAGACGCTACTACAAAAGGCACTGACCCATAGAAGTGTAGGTAGCAATAATAATGAGAGGCTGGAGTTTCTAGGTGATGCCATTCTAGGAATGGTGATAGCAGAATCACTCTTTCAACAGTACCCTGAGGAGCGAGAAGGCGCATTAAGCCGAAGGCGTGCATCGATCGTTAAGGGTGAGTCACTTGCGGTAGTGGCTCGCATGCTTAATCTGGGCGAATTTATCAAACTAGGTCCTGGGGAGCTCAAGAGCGGAGGCTTCCGCCGTGACTCAATTCTTGCTGATGCTGTTGAGGCTATTCTGGCCGCTATCTATCTCGATTCAGAGATTAACACCGTTCGAAAAACGATATTGACTCTGTTCGAGTCTTTAATCGACAGCTCAATGGATCCCGCGTTACTAAAGGATCCAAAAACCAGGCTTCAAGAGTATCTACAGAGCCGTAAGATTGATCTACCCATCTACGAGGTGATCTCAATCTCAGGAAAAGATCATAATCAGTTGTTTCAGGTCAGTTGTTGTCTGGCATCACTGAATATCAACACCAAGGGAGAGGGTGGCAGTAGACGTCAGGCAGAGCAGCAGGCTGCTGAAAAAGCACTGGATGAAATTAAATGAATAGTAGTGAACAATTCCGTTTTGGTTATGTGGCGATACTGGGGCGACCTAATGTTGGAAAATCAACACTGCTAAATCATCAGCTCGGACAAAAAATCAGTATTACCTCTAAGCGTCCCCAGACAACTCGCCATTCTATTCTTGGTATTAAGACCACAGACAACTACCAGATTGCATACGTTGATACGCCAGGCATCCATGAGGCGACCAAGGCGGTTAATCGCTATATGAACAGGTCTGCGATATCTGTTATCCATGATATCGATGTAGTGATCTTCGTTGTTGATAGAATGCAGTGGCGTGATGAAGATGAGCGTGTACTAGAGATCGCAAAACAGAGTGGTGTACCCATTATTTTAGCGATCAACAAGATCGATATGATAGAAGATAAAGAGAAGCTGCTCCCTTATCTAGGGGAGGTCTCACAGAAATATAGTTTTGCTGCGCTAGTACCAATCTCCTCTAGCCGAGGCATGAATCTCGATATGCTTGAGGAGACGGTAGCAAAATACCTACCTCAATCTGATCCGCAGTTTAGCCCCGATGAAGTCACTGATAAGAGCGTGCGCTTCCTTGCCGCTGAAATCATTCGTGAAAAACTAACACGGAATCTTGGAAAAGAACTACCATACTCTCTGACGGTTGAAATTGAAGACTTCAAAGAGGAGCAGGGTCTGGTTACGATTCATGCGCTAATTTGGGTAGAGCGTTCGAGTCAAAAGGCCATCGTGATTGGTAAGGCAGGAAAGATGCTCAAGGAGATAGGAGAGAAGTCGCGTATTGATATTGAACGCATGTTGGAACAGAAGGTATTCCTTAAGCTTTGGGTGAAAGTTAAAGAGGGATGGGCTGATGATGACAGGGCGCTGAAGAGCCTTGGTTATAACGATAAATAGAGTATGAGTCGACTGTAGTGGTACGTGTCGATGCACATCCATGTTATCTCCTCCATTCGAGACCCTATCGTGAAAGCAGTCTGATTCTTGATGTGTTCAGCTTTTCATACGGTAGAGTAGCCCTTATCGCTAAGGGTGCACGCAGTTCAAAATCTCGCCTTAAACCTGTGCTCACACCCTTCAATCAACTATTGATTAGCTGGAGTGGGCGAGGTGACCTATATACTCTGAGAGAGGCAGAGACTACTCACACATCCCTCCCGCTTCTGGGTAGTCGGTTGATTAGTGCTCTCTATCTCAATGAACTCATAAGAGACCTATTACACACAGAAGATCCTTGCGAGGATCTTTATGATCTCTATGAGAGAACCCTTAATGAGATTCGGCATGGTGACACGATTGACCATTCACTAAGATTGTTTGAAAAACATCTTCTTGAAGTGATGGGGTACGCGCTAATACTAGATCACGAAGCTGTTAATGGGGCACCGCTTGAAGATCTATTGTGTTATCGATATGAGATTAATAACGGACCTGTAATATGTGATTGCAACAATCGTGGGGCTGTTTTTAGAGGTCGTGATTTAATCGCATTTTGCAATGAGAATTTTGAAAGTGAAGAGTCTCTTAAATCGTCAAAGCGGCTAACTAGGTTAGTCCTGTCAAATCTAATTAGTCGAAAAGAGATAAAGAGCCGTTCACTCTTCAGTGTGCTCTAACTATTATTCCAGATATCACTGTGTAAGGTAAGTTGATGAATAGAAGATTACTAGGCGTAAATATCGATCACATCGCTACTATCCGTCAGGCGAGAGGTACACGCTACCCAGATCCCATCTATGCAGCAATGATTGCAGAAGAGTCGGGGGCCGATATTATCACTCTCCATCTCAGGGAAGATAGACGGCATATTCAAGAACGTGACGTAGAGATACTCAGTCAGACTATACAGACGAGAGTAAATCTTGAAATGGCTGTTACGGATGAAATGGTCGATATAGCCTTAAGACTTGCCCCTGCAGATTGCTGCCTGGTTCCTGAGAGACGAGAAGAGCTTACAACTGAGGGTGGCCTTGATGTGGTTGGTCACATCGATCCGATAACTTCCGCATGTCAGCGGCTAACAGCAAATGACACCTGTGTATCACTCTTTATCGACCCTGATAATAGTCAGATTGATGCCGCCTATGAGGCCGGTGCCAGGGTAATAGAAATACACACCGGACACTATGCAGATGCTGCATCTGATCAGATTGCAGATAGCGAATTTGAAAAAATTAAATCAGCAGTCGACTATGCTGCGCAGAAGGGTATCAAGGTTAATGCTGGTCACGGCCTTAATTATCATAATGTCGCTAGAATTGCTGAGATTGATTCAATAGCGGAGCTGAATATTGGTCATGCAATTATTGCTCGAGCTCTCTTTTGTGGGTTGAATAATGCCATTAAAGAGATGAAACAGCTTATCTTGGTTAGAAATAAACAATGATTATCGGTATTGGTACGGATATTGTGTCGATTGATAGAATCGAATCCGCATTATTGCGTTTTGGTGATCGGTTTGCTGCGAGGGTGTTGGCAGTAGAAGAGATGACCGTATATCAAGCGAGTGCGGCTAAACATAGAGTGCTGGCAAAAAGATTTGCTGCAAAGGAGGCTGCGGCGAAGGCGATGGGCACAGGTTTTAGAAACGGTGTATGCATGCGTGATATCGTGATCACACATGACCAACTTGGAAGGCCGTTGTTGCAGTTCTCAGGAAAGGCGTTGTTGTATCTAGAAAAGATTGGTATGAAGAGTAGCCATCTTAGTATATCTGACGAACAGAAGTACGCGATCGCTTTTGTAACGCTTACAAGCTGAACAATCTGTTTCTGTTACTTTTTATTTCCTCTATTCTCTCAAGCACGCAGTAATAAGTTTGTTTGATTAGCTCAGGTTGTCCATCGACAACTGCCTGCTCAAGTTCGGAGGCCGCTTTTTCAAGGCGCGGCATGCTGCAGTAACTTGCCGATCCATTCAACTTATGCGATGCCACCCGGAGGTTGTCTAATCTATTTGAAGCATAGGCTTCTGATAGCACATTCTCATGCTCATCAATCTCATCGATGAGCATTGCGACTAGCTCCTGAGCTAGCTTCTCGTTGCCACCTGTTTTCTTTTTTGCTTGTTCGTTGTCGTAGATGGAATCTAGTGAGTTATCAATAGCTGTCACTGTATCAGCGCCAACAAGATCAGTACTGTTAAGGCAGCTATTAAGGGTGGAGATTAACATCTCTTCATTAATTGGTTTTAGTAACATATCAGTGATTCCTGCTTCACGACACAGCTGTTCTGTCTCTGGCAGGGTGTCAGCAGTTAGGCCAATAATTGTTGTTTCGCTGTTGATGATGTTGTCATTTTTTATCTTCTCTGTGGTTTCGATTCCGCTTATGCCGGGCATGTGGATATCCATAAATATTATGTCGTAGCTATTATTCTGACACAGTTCGACAGCCTGGTTGCCGTCAGTGGCTTCATCGATCGACTTTGTCCGTTTTTGTAGAAGCGATGTCAAAAGCTTTCGGTTGATTTGGTTGTCATCAACCACAAGAATCCTTAAGTCACTTCTTTCTAACTGTGTGGTAGCAACCTCGTTGTGTGTGCTTGGTTCTACGAAGTCCTTGTCGAAAAGTCTCGAGATTAGAGTCAGCCCAGCTGCAAGGGTTACATACTCCTTGCGTAGGGTTACATTACTCAGGTCGAGTCTATTATCGAAATCTATAAAGTCAGGATTGTCGGTAATAATAAGCACAGGAATGTGAGCAAGGAACTCGGATATGTATTGTGCCAGATCAAGTCGTTCTATCTCAGTTGAACTGGATCGAACCACAATCAAATCAAATCCTGTTGGATCTTCAGTATAAAAAGAGTCTATAGACCTAACAACAACACATGCGCCTCGCTCTTCTATCGGTGCTATCAATACGTCATCGCCGTTTACCTTGTCATGTAAAAAAAGAACCTCTCGGTCGAAATATATATTGGCATCAAGGTTCTTATTGTCAGCATCAACAACAACTCCTTTAGGAAGGGTAAACCAGAATCTTGTTCCATGCCCTGGTGAACTGTTAACACCTATCTCGCCACCTAATAGGTCAATCAGCTTTTTAGATACTGCCAGACCAAGTCCAGTTCCCCCGTAGTTTCTTGTGATGGAACAATCCTCCTGGGTGAATTCATTGAACATCTTCCGTTGAAAATCATATGAGAGGCCAATACCCGTATCAACAACTTCGATCAATAAGTTATTACTGTTTTTATTATTAACAATATTTACTTTTACATAACCGTTTTCAGTGAACTTGATGGCGTTGTTTACAAGGTTGGTCAATATCTGTTTTATTCTTAATCGATCACTTCGGATAAATCTTGATGAGATGTCTGTATTTGAATAGTAGAGATTGATCGATTTGTTGTGGGCGTAAGGCGATAACAGGACCATAACTTCCTCGATACATTCGTTGATGTCGATGGTTTGTTGGTCAATATCGAGCATGCCGGCATCGATTTTTGAGAAATCAAGAATGTCATTGATTATCTGCATCAGGGTTCGAGAAGAAACCTGTATGGCCGCCATTGCCTCCTGCTGCTCAAATGATAGCTGCGTATTTGCTAATACATCACAAAATCCAGTAATACCGTTGAGTGGTGTCCTCAATTCATGGCTCATATTTGCAAGGAACTCACCTTTCACTTCATTCGCCTTTACAGCCTTCAATCGTTCTGTTTCTAGTTCTCTGTTTTGAATTTCGATCTTATTGATACTGTCTGTAAGTTCGTTGGTTGCAGCTTCAATCTCCCGTTGTTGGTTGGTAATTAAACTACCAATCGATCTCGCCATGCTAGAGATGCCATTGGCCAGATAGTCAAGGTCTCGATTACTATACCTGCCTACCTCTATGTCATATTTGTTATTGCTGATCTTCTCTATCGCTTTCGTCATCTTTACAATTGGATTAGAAAGACGCCTGGAAAGTGATATCAGCAGTGCTAGCGAGATGGTGATTACAGCGATAAGAAATATGACTATTCTTGCTATTACGTTACTTTTTTTAGCCGCATTCTCAAAACCTGACATTCTGACAAAGATCCAACCAAGCTGTTCATCGTTGTTAGTGTCGAATATATCGTCAACAGTGTCGGAGATATTGATTCCCTTCAAAAATATTGGATGCTTATATGAAATAGGATCCACAACGACCACGGCATGGTTGATTCGACTTATAACGGTATTGTCTTCAATGTCGACGATGGTAATACTAATTAGGTCGTTACCCTTTAAGGCCTCTTCCAGCAGGTCTGATAGAAATTCGGTATTACCTGAAACCACTCCATACTCAGTCGCAGGAGCTAACATTTTGGCTGTTGTTTCTGCTCTCATCTGGAGTTGTATGTCTGACTCTTCAAAGTGTGTTTGGATGAAATAGTAACCAAACGTTAAGCAGGCAATCAGTACTGGGATTAGACCCAGAATGATCGTTTCAAGATGAATTGATGGCTTATTCATTGATTCATCCTTTCGATAAGAGTGGCCTTAAGGCTGGTAGCATCCGGCAGCCTTAAATTGAGTGAGTCAGATACTCTTCGATTGACCGTTACTGAGAACTCAGTCGGTTTTACGATGTAAAGGTCTGTTGCTGGTGTCTTGTTTGTATCCAGTAAGGCGGATATATCAGCCGCAATATTTTCTATCGAGCTATATAGTGCCGCCGAGGCACCGGCGGTACTGTATGCCTTGCTGTATGCGACGAGTGGGACGCCCATTCGATAGCTGTTTAAAATAATAGATTTGGCATTACTTCGATTGTGTAGTGCGCGATCTGGTATGGCTAGAACCGCTTCTGACCCTCTTATAGCATCAATAAGATGGTGGGTAGTTAGTGGTAGGTCGATCTGTTTGAGGGTTAACCTTATGCTGTTTTTTAACGCGAACTGCTTGATCCGAGTTATCTTGGAGGTGTTGTTTGCCGTGCTGTAAGGTAAAACAATACTGTTGTGATCACTAACTTCATCTGCTAATAACAGCAGTCGCTCAACGGGTTGGTCGACTACTAATGCCGTTACGCTGTTTCTGTTTGTTCCCGGATTTGAATAAAGATGTTCTATTTCTGACTCAGAAACCATAGCAGCGATGATCTTTTTCCCATTGAGATAATTGACCAGCTGTTTTGTGACTTTTATTCCTATCGCAAGATACACGGTGTTATCTTTGGATAGAGATAATTTATCATCGGTTGTTAATGGCGAACTGAGTAATCGACCATCTATCTTTCTCGACGGTATTGACGAGAGCGCGTTAATCAGTTTTGTGACTCGTTTACTCTCCTTTTGATAGACAGCGATAACATCCATTGTCGACGTTGTTTCTGCGAGAACCAGACGAGGGGAGGTAAGAATCGCTGCGAACAGAACGACTCCTGTGAGCACCGTAATGATGCCCCTTATACTTGCTGAATTAAAACGCATTCCTTGCATTATTGTTTGTTTGATTAATTGATTCTGATAAGGGTTGGCATGGGCTATAGACTCAGAAGAAGTTCTAGATAACCGCGTCTTTCGAAGAGATTATCTTTATCATATTCGCGATAATCTTCATCCAATGTGTTTTGCACAACCATTGCGATGGTTGCCTTATTGCCGCCGAATGAGACGGACCTGGATAACCGTAAATCTAGTCGATCGATTGGACCGGTATCATCTCCTGTACCAAGTCCGTGAATCTCATCCATGTGATAGAAGTTCAGGCTGACATCAAGAAGCCTGGGGATACGCTGGATGAGAAGAATGTTGTAGCTGTTCTCAGGCGTTGCTTCTTCGATGCCATCATCACTATAGTCACTGCTCGAAACAAATGCTCTGGAGTAGCTGGCGTGTACTCTGGTCTTGTCAGTTGGGGAGAAGTCAATCTCAAGCTCCACACCATCGGCGGTTGCGTGATCAAGATTTTGGTGGATATCACTAATGGTACCAACCATACGACGCAGCTCGTCATGGAAAAGTCTTATATCTGTCGTCAAGCCAACACTTCTATACTGACCTAACCAGCCAATCTCAGCGGAACGAATAACCTCTGATTTTAATCCTCCAGTGCTGCTGTAGACCGTCAGGGGGAAACAAGTAGTTGGAGCGGCAATAAGGCAGAGCGTGATCTCTGCGTTAGCCTGATCCTCGTACAAAACAGGGTTTCTACTTGCCTTGGAGTAGCTCACTCTAAAAGTATTGCTAGGATTGAGTTTATAGACGAGACCGATCTTGGGTGATGTGTCATCACCAATCAGATCACTCTCTTCATACATCAGGCCGCCATTAAGCAACAAGGAGTCGGTCAACTTCAATTCCACATTGGCGTATGCCCTTAACAGGGTGTTTTCCAATGTCGCGTCAGTTCCCAGATATCCCACTGAGTTCACACTATCTTCACGAGCCCCCAGCCCCCAAAGGGCCTTTACGCTGTTACCAAGAGTGAAATTGTGCTGGAACTCTGCAGCATAACGTCTGCCGGAGTAGTCAAAGTCGATATTGGAGAAGACGTCCATACCGCTAACGTTGGCGATGGCTCTGTAGTTATCGTCCAGCTCGTAGTACTGGTGAGAGAGCTGTAGGCTAAACTGATTGTTCGCGTCGTTGCTATGCTCCCAGCGCATAAGCTGAAAGTTATAGTCACCATTTTGCATGTGAGGCGGATTCAGGCTGCTATCGACATGTCCATCTTTCTTGTAACTCTGGTTCAAACCCGCCTCGAGAAACAGCGAGTCATTCGCAGTAACCTGATAGTCGAATCGCCCCGTTAATATTCCCTGCTCCTGGCCATCATGACGCTCAATAAAACCCTCTTCCGTAAGGGCGCTGAAGCCGATGCGGTAGTCGATATCACCCAGTGAATTACCGTGGCGTATGTCGATCTTTCGATGTTCGTTATAACCCCCCGTCAGCTTGAAACTAGTTCCTAAATCCTCAACGGAGTGTTTGGTAATGATATTGATCACGCCCAGATAGGCATTGGCACCGTAGGTGGCAGCATTGGGTCCACGCACAACCTCAATACGCTTAATATCCTCAATAGTAATCGGTAGATTGGACCATGGAACACCGCCCGTTGTCGGAAGATAGACGGAGCGACCATTTATCAACACCTGCATCCGTTTTGAGACATGTTCGCTAAGACCATGAGAGGTGACGCCCATATTCGTCGTGTTGCTATACATCACCTGAAAGCCTGGAACGAGTCTGAACAGCTCGGGGATTGTTCTTGCACCTGAGGCAATGATCATCTCTTCGTCGATGACCGACATACTGATTGGAACTTCATTGAGTGGTTGCGAAATACGTGTCGCGGAGAGGACTAAAGGAATCTCACCTTGATAGGCCTCATCTTCATCCCACATATGATCATCGGCAAGAGAGTGAGAGACCAGCGCTAGAGAGAGCAGGGGAGCGAGTAAGGACAGGTGTGGTGTGTGCATGTATCCGTTCCGCATTTATTGTATACAATGCCTTCATCGTCACGCGATTTGTCGACTCACGTGGCAGACATTTTGTTCAAAAAATTTTACTTGATGAGGCTCTGTAACACAATGAAAAACCAAGAATTCAAGACCATTGAATCGTTTATTGGTGGTACGCCGTTGGTGCGATTACAGAGATTAGCTCAAGAGAATGGCAACACCGTACTGGTGAAGCTAGAAGGTAATAACCCTGCCGGTTCCGTTAAAGATCGCCCTGCTATGAGCATGATTCGTCATGCTGAATCACGTGGCGAGATCAAGCCGGGAGATACCTTGATTGAAGCCACCAGCGGCAACACAGGCATTGCCCTTGCCATGGCTGCAGCTATTAAAGGTTATCGCATGGTGCTGATCATGCCTGAGCACATGAGCGTTGAACGTCGCTCAATCATGCTCGCCTATGGCGCTGAGATTGTTTTGGTCAGTAAAGATGAAGGCATGGAAGGTGCTCGCGACCTGGCCAAACAGATGGAGTCTGAAGGTAAGGGCCGTGTGCTTGATCAGTTTTCTAATGAAGATAATCCACTGGCTCACTATGAGTCGACTGGGCCTGAAATCTGGAGCGATACCAATGGCACCATTACCCATTTCGTCAGCTCGATGGGTACAACAGGTACGATTATGGGCACCTCCAGATACCTTAAAGAGCGTAATCCTGCTATTGAGATCGTCGGTGTGCAGCCAACTGAAGGTTCGAGTATTCCAGGCATACGCCGCTGGCCGGAGGCCTATCTGCCAGCCATCTATCATGGCGATGAGGTCGACCGCACCATCGATATCAGTCAACAACAGGCTGAGGATATGACCCGCCGGCTTGCGACTACCGAAGGGATTTTTGCCGGAATATCCTCTGGTGGTGCCGTTGCGGCAGCCCTTCAGCTTGCAACTGAGCTGGAGAATGCCGTGATTGTGGTAATTATCTGTGATCGAGGAGATCGTTATCTCTCTACGGGTATTTTCCCAGAACAATAGCCACGTGAAGCTCTGGCTAACGCTATTCTCACTGCTGCTGTTATGCATCGGCTCATCATCGCTCTATGCCGTTGAGCAGATCGGATTCGAACTTTCCGAGATTGGTGATAACACCGTTCAGATCGATAATCTCGAGATATTTGTCAATCTTGGCAGTCGAGAGGCAGGAAGTCTCGAACTGACAATCGATAAAATTGAGCTTGCTGCACCTGAACTATCCATCACCTCACTGACGCTTCGATGTGATCATGCCGTATACAGCGCAGATCTGATTGAGTGTGTAAAAGGTACTGCGAAGGCCAAATCTGAATATCTCCAGGCGCGTGAATTCCAACTTTCATTCAGTTATCACCCGGACACCTCTACTTTTAATTTTGAAGCTGAGCAGCTTCCCCTCTTCGACGGGAAAGGACGCATCAAAGGTCTTTACAAAGATTCCGTGCTCGAGATAGAAAGTCGGCTCTCAGATCTGTCACTTGAGCAACTCAGTTTGCTGATCCCAGAGTCTCATCGAGAGGGATTAACGCTCTCTGGCAAAGGTGATATCGACGTTACCCTTACAGTCGCTCAAGGCGATATCGATGCCAGTGGCACGATTGCACTCAAGCAGATTGATCTGGCCAATGGTGATGACACGTTCGTAACGGAACAGCTCAGCACTGAGAATCAATTCCGAGTGAAGAAGAACGGCTACCAGTGGAGTATCAGCCACGAACTCACACTTAGCGATGGTGCACTCTATTTAGAACCACTCTACCTGGAGTTTGATTCCACGCCGCTACGAGCCAATATGGTTGCCATCTATGATCAACAGAAGGCGCTGCTCAACGTCACTATGCTGACTATTGAAGATGATCGTAGTAATCGCGTTCATGCAAAAACAGTCGTTAATCTCGATAACGATTTAAATGAATTGTCGATTGCTGTTGATGCAGAGCTTGGTGATCTTGCCGCCGTCTATCAGCACTACCTTCAACCAGCCCTTATTGGAACCTCGCTCGATGCTCTGGAGATGGCTGGCAAACTCAATGGGCAAGCCATTATAGAGCAGGGTACCGTCACTCAGCTCAATCTCAAGCCAACGGCCATACATCTTGACGACACAAAAGGGCGCTTTGGGCTGTTTAATCTCAACGGCACTATCGATTGGAGCGATGATCTGCAACCACACCACTCATCACTGAGCTGGGACGGAGGGCACCTCTACAACCTGAGCTTTGCCAGCAGCGAACTCGATCTAACAAGCAAGGGGGAGCAGGTGGAGTTGCTGCACCCAGTCACGCTACCGCTTCTGGATGGTGCATTAACCGTTGAGTCTTTTCTGCTTAACGGCATCAGCGATGTGAATCGCAGTTGGCAATTCAGCGGCTATCTTGAACCGGTCTCGATGGAGGCGATCAGTCATGCACTGGGTTGGCCACAGATGTCGGGAAAGCTCTCCGGCATGATTCCTGAGGTGACCTATAGCGATCATCGGGTGACTATGGATGGCATGTTATTGGCGCGCGCCTTCGATGGAGATGTAGTCATCAGCAATCTATCACTCACCGATCCTCTGGGCGTTACACCGGAACTTAATGCAGATATTAAGATCACAAACTTAGACCTGGAGCCACTTACCCGTACCTTCTCATTCGGCAAGATTGAGGGACGCCTCAATGGTGAGATCAACAAATTGAGTATGGTGTCATGGATGCCAAACTCATTTGAGGCGAGACTCTATACACCGAGAGAGGATGAGTCCCGGCACAGAATTAGCCAGCGTGCGGTCGATAACATCTCAAATCTTGGCGGAGTTGGAGTCGCGGGTTCACTATCGAGAAGCTTTCTGCGCTTCTTTGATGAGTTCTCCTACGATCGCATCGGTATTAGCTGTAAATTGCGTAATGGCATCTGTGAAATGGATGGTGTCGAGGCGGCTGAAAACGGCTACTATCTGGTCAAAGGCGGTGGATTACCACGCATCGATGTAGTCGGTTTTATTCGCCGTGTCGACTGGGATGAACTGATTGATCGGTTAAAATCTAGCACCCTCGGCGAGAGCCCGGTCATCGAGTAGCAAATACAGATATAGAGAATAAGGAGTGAGAAAGATGAGTAGAAAAAGCAGTTTCACCCTGATGAGTCTTCCGTTATTTCTAATGGCCTGTGTGACCATCAACATCTACTTCCCTGCCGCTGCTGCTGAAAAGGCCGCTGATCGGATTATTGAGGATGTTTGGGGCAAGGAGGGTGAGCAGCCTGCACCCGAGGCAAAACCTGAAGAGAGCAGTGCCGTTCAGCCACAGAGCGGCCAATCACACAACGTTGCGATCGCCGTACTCGACTTCTTTATTCCTGCCGCCCAGGCCGCAGATGCAGACATCTCTATTTCGACACCTGCGATCGACCGCCTGAGAGGCTCAATGCGCAAACGTCACGGTAAACTCAAAGGTTCCTATAAGAGCGGAGCTATTGGTCTTACACGCGATGCGCTAATCAAGATACGTGATCGCAAGGCTGTCCCGCTCAAACAGCGCAACTCACTCAAACAGCTGGTTGCAGATGAAAATCGTGATCGGAATGGACTCTATCGTGCTATCGCTGATGCCAATGGTCATCCAGAGTGGGAACGTGAGATTCGTGCCACCTTCGCGAAACGCTGGGTAGGAAAGGCTAGAGGTGGTTGGTGGTATCAGGATCGCTCAGGTGGCTGGGTACAGAAATAGAATAGGAGAAATGCTCTCTAGAGTACCTCGCCTCTGCGACACAGGCTCTAGAGGGCACAGTTAATTTCTGCGAAGGCATTGGCCTGGTTCCTGCCATGCTCCTTACCAAAGTAGAGCGCCTGATCCGACTCTTTGATCATCTGCTCCAGAGTCTGCTCGTTGCGTGTCTCTGATTCATCACGAACAGAGATTCCAATGGTAGCCGATACTTTGATCTGCTGACTATCGACATCGACTTTTCTACCGCCTAATGAACCAAGGATTCTCGAGGCCATCTGCTTGGCGCCCGCCAGACCGGTATCGGGGAGTGCGATAATAAACTCCTCACCACCGAAACGTGCCAGCAGGTCACTTTCACGAATGATCTCTTTGAATATAGAAGCAGCAACCTCAAGCACCGTATCACCGGCAGCGTGACCAAAACGGTCATTGATCGATTTAAACAGATCCAGGTCGATGGCCAACACCGAAAAGGACTCGTTACGACGAATGGCGTGCGCCATGGCCGCCTTGGCGGCGGGGAAGAAATGGCGTCGATTGTAGAGGCCAGTCAACTCATCAACGCTGCTCAGTTCTTCAAAGCGCCGCTTCAGGTTCTGCGCCTCTATCAGTGCAAGTTCTAGTTGATGCGTTCTTCTATCGATCTCCGCTTCCATGAAACGGGTACGACGCAGGTTGGCGAGGATCTGTCCCAGGAAGTTTGAGAAGAGCAGCAACATCTGCTCACTATCCTCTGCGGTCTGTGGCTTTGGATAGTAGGCGATCAGCACTCCCAGTAGATCACTACCCGAGACGATCGGTACGGAGAGTGTGAAACCACCGGCCTGGGTTGTTAATGATGTTTCATTGAGATCGAAAATCTGGCTCGGTGAGCAGTGCTCACTCCGTTGCGGCTGGCGAGTGTCGGCAACCTGGCTCAACATCCCATGTCCGGTGCTTAATACTTTTCCACGAAGTGTGGCAAAAGGGTTTTTGAGTTGTTGCTCACCACCTCTTAGATTGCACAGATCGGTACCGGCAGCGTAAAGCAGGCCTTCGTTACAGGTGAGAAAGATGGTGCAGTGCTGCATATCCTGATACTCCATCAGAATATCGAGGCTCTTCTGGAGGAGCGCTGCTTCGCGAGTGGTCTCTATGTCGATATCTGAGAGCGCACGTAGTGCTGAGAGCGCATCAAGCAGACGCGTATAGTTCTGATTAATCTCCTGATACGACTCTTTTATGTGTTCAATCATCTGGACGAGACCTCACTCGATCGCGAGAATTCGCGACATGCTGGCGATATCTTCATTCTGTTCGGTGATTCGTTCAATCACCTGTTCAAATGCGGCACTATCAATGCCGAGAGAGCCAAGCTCATCAGTCTCGACCTGTAACTCATCGCCAGCGATCATCGTGTTGGCGATACGCGATGCCAGACCGATCATTTTGACTTTCCGCGCCAGCTCGCCTTGATAATCTTTGTCATGATGATTCTCGATCACGACGCTGACATCGAGTGGCAGATGCCACTTCCTGGCAATAACAGCACCTGCGCAGTGGTGGTCAATTCCAAGCTCGCGCTCTTCAATCTCTATTAGGTGGGATGACTCATCTTCATGGTCAGCCCTTATTGCACTACCCATCTCAGATGGGAAACAGCTTGTCAGCACCAGCATGCCGATGTTGTGTAGCAGACCACAAAGATATGAGCTGTCGGGTTCTATCGACTCATCTTTAAGCAGGGGAGCAAGCGAGCGTCCGACAGCCGCGCTAAGCAGTGCCACATGCCAGTAGCGTTGCAGGTCAAAACCACCACACTTGCTGACATCAAAGGGGGAGCTGAGCAGAATGCCGATAGCGAGACTACTCACCGTCTTCAGACCGAGAACCCTGACGATTGCATCCTGAACGGTATAAATAGGTTTTGGCTGTCCGAAATAGGCCGCGTTGGAGAGACCGATAATACGAGCCATGACGCCGGGGTCTTGCTCAATGGTTTTCGACAGTCGACGGATATCGACGTCTTTATCGGTGGCCTGCTCAAGTATCTGCTGAGCAATAACTGGCAGCGGAGGAAGATGGGGGATGTCACAGAGGGTACGCAGTGTGTCGCTCATTTGCACCTGTGCCAGCATTTCGTCTTTTTCTACCATTTCAGTGGGTTATGAAATCCCTGTAAATAGCCCAATTAACTTCTGTAATCCTTAATTCAGCTTCGCATTATGCCATATCTGACGGATACATAAGAGACCACACCTGATGATAGATCATGAAAGTGTGATCAATTCCCATTTTATCACCTCTGTGCTTGATCCAAATCAGGCTGTAGAATTGCGCCTCCCTGATCCTCACAACAAAATTGAGTCGTAGAGTCATGTCGAGAAGACGCCGCAGAAAGATCCCCCAAGAGCCTGTCGAGGCCACAATTGAGTCGATGTCACACGATGGTAAAGGTGTCGCCCATCTTGATGGGAAAGCACTTTTTATTGGGGGAGCACTGCCTGATGAGCGGGTCATGTTCAAATATAGTCGGCTCAATCGCCGATTCGATGAGGGTAATACGGTCGAGGTGCTTGAGGCCTCTCCAGACCGGGTTGAGCCAAAGTGTCTGCATGCCGCCATCTGCGGTGGCTGCACACTGCAGCACATGGATAGCGATGCCCAGATCAGTGCCAAGCAGCAGGTGCTGCTTGATAACTTTGAACACCTGGGTAAGGTGGCCGCCGAGACCATTTTACCGCCCATCACGGGGCCTGTTTGGGGCTATCGGCGCAAGGCTCGTCTCGGCGTCAAGGATGTGGTCAAAAAGGGGAAGGTACTGGTTGGTTTCCGTGAGAAGGGAAGCCCCTATCTGGCTGAACTTGAACAGTGCGAGGTACTACACCCCTCAGTAGGCCTGCGTCTTCGCGAGCTGGCCACCTTGATTGAGGGGATGGATACCCACAACCGTATCGCCCAGATCGAAGTGGCGGTCAGTGACAGCGATACAGCACTGGTATTTCGCAATCTCGACCCTCTCAGTGAAGGTGACCATAAAAAACTACTCGACTACGCTCAGGCGCAGCAACTGCAGGCCTACCTGCAGCCGGGCGGTCCCGATACCGTTACACCTCTCTGGCCCGAGGCTCCCAGCCTTAGCTACCGACTCGACGCCTACGACGTTGAGATCACCTTTGAGCCGGGTGACTTTACCCAGGTCAACCATGAGATAAACCACCAGATGATCGATCGGGCCATTGAGATGTTGGAGTTGGAACCGGGGGAGCGAGTGCTCGATCTCTTCTGTGGATTGGGTAACTTCACCTTACCGATCACACGTCGAGCAGCCGCCGTCGTCGGGGTTGAAGGTGATGCCACCCTGGTCGAGCGTGCAAAGGCTAATGCAGAACGAAACGGCATCGAGAACGCAGAGTTCCACGTGGCCGACCTTGCCGATGAGCATATTGACCCGCCGTGGTTACAGGGGGGCTTTGACAAGATTCTGCTCGACCCGGCTCGTGCCGGTGCTCTGGAGGTGCTACCGACACTGGCCAAGCTCGGCACAAAGCGCATCGTCTATGTCTCGTGTAATCCGGCAACGCTGGCACGTGATGCGGGAGAGCTGGTCCACACACACGGCTTTCGACTCGTCTCTGCAGGGGTGATGGATATGTTCCCCCACACCGGCCACGTCGAATCGATTGCGCTCTTTACTCGGGATTAGCACGACAGGCGTCCAAACCTTCCGCTCTATTTGCCGTTGTAGCTGATCCGATAGATCACACCCGACAGATCGTCAGAGACCAGCAATGCACCATCCTTTGCCACGGCGACGTCAACCAGGCGTCCCCACGGCATCTCTCCCTTTTTGCCTGCCCAGCCGGAGGCGAATATCTCCTCGTTGCGTTTGCGACCATCCTTAACCGTTGCCATCCAGATCTTGAAACCACGCTTTTGCTGCTGATCCCAGGAGCCATTCTCGACCAGATAGAGTCGCTCTTGATAGGCGCTCGGAAAACCCTTGCCGGTATAAAAAAGCATACCCAGAGGCGAGACATGAGCCCCGAGTTCAACCACCGGTGAGCGATAGTTGCCGCAGTGGTGATTCACACCATATTCAGGATCACGCATCCCCTTGCCAAAACAGTAGGGGAAGCCGAAATGGAGGCCCGCAAGTGGTGCGTAGTTGAGTTCGTCCTGAGGTTGCTCGCCCTCTACCCAATTCCTTGCCGTATCGGTAAACCAGAACCCACCGGTCTCCGGGTGCCAGTCGAAACCACCACTATTTCTCACCCCGGTAACGAAGGGTTTGATGCGTTTCTTCTCCAGATCAAGCCGAACAATCTGGCCGAACCCACTGCGGCTGCAGATGTTGCAGGGGGCGCCAATTGAGATATAGAGCTGCCCATCGGGGCCAAAGCGTATATAGCGCCATCCCTGGTAGCGTTCGGTAGGCAGACGGCTATAGACCGTTTCGGGCTTGAGCTGTTTTTCAAGATTCTCTTCGATCTTGTTATAGCGAAGAATGCGCCGATTTTCGGCAACATAGAGCGCTCCCTTATGAAAGGTGACGCCGTTGGGCATGAAGTGACGTCCACCGACCTCGATCACCTTATCAACCTTACCGTCGCCATCCTTGTCGGGCAGGGCGTAGACTTTACCCAGGGTGCGTGTGCCAACAAACAGCGTTCCCTGGTCTCCAACCGTAAGGGTCCGAGCGTTTGGAACCTGATCGCTGTAGATCTCAATCTCAAAGCCGGAAGGAAGCGTAATCTGCTCCAGAGGGAGTTCGCGTTTATATTCAACAATGGGTGATGTATCACTACCCCCACGTTTTTTTCTCTCGGCATCAGCCGCAGCCTTTGCCTTAGGATCGATGACTATCGGGGCAGGCAGAGATATTGGCTCGAAGAGTTTGGGTGCTGAATATAGCGCTGGGGATAGAAACAACATGGAGAAAGTGAGCAGCAGTGTCGTAATGCTTGCCGCACGTGTCCCTCCCATCATCTGTCGTTTTTTACTATCCATCTCATTCACTCACTATCAATCGCTAACACCAGCTTACCGCTAGTCGAACCCTGCTCTATGCGCTGATGCGCCTCGGCGGCACGCGCTAGCGGTAATACATCGGCAACCTTGATGCCCAGCTTGCCCTGATCGAAAAGTGCCGCGCACTGGCTCAGGATATTGCCCTGATGTTGGCGCGCCTCGATCATGTTGTAGTAGAGCGGCGTCAACATTAACTCCAGCGAGATACGCAGGTTGCGCATTCTCGCAATCTTCCAGTCCAGGTCAGGCGCCGGTTGCAGCAGCGTTACCAGATCGCCGCCGTAACGCAGCGCCGCGAATGAGTCGCTGAAGGTCTGCCCGCCTACAGTATCGAAGATGCAATCGACCCCGCGCCCCCGACTCCAGCTCAGTGCCACCTTGGCGAAATCGGTCTCACTGTATAGAGTCACCTGATCGGCCCCGAGTTCACTGCAGAATGCCGCTTTCTCCTGATCGCTGACCGTGGTTAACACCTCGGCCCCCGCAATCTTCGCCAGCTGAATCGCTACATGTCCCACACCCCCGGCACCGGCGTGAATCAGCACCTTATCCCCCGCCTTGATACCGACCCGATCGTGTAGTGCCTCCCAGGCGGTGATCAGAACCAACGGCGCGGCGGCCGCCTCGACAAAGGTGAGAGCGGCAGGCTTGTGCGCCACATAGCGCTCATCGACCACGGCGTACTCAGCGTAGTTCCCACACGGTCCGCCAATACCGCCGTTACAGAAGTAGACCTCATCTCCCACTGCAAAGCGCTCTACAGCCGCACCCACCGACTCCACAATACCCGCGCCATCACAGCCGAGGATGGTAGGGGTGAGTTCAGGGTGATAGGTGCCAGCACGGCGAAGTTTGGTGTCAATCGGATTGACGCCAGCCGCCTTGAGACGGACCTTTATCTCTCGTTTCTGTTCAATCTGGGGGGCGTCAATCTCACTCAGCTGCAGCACATCAGGTGCACCCGTGCTCTCCATCACTACGGCTTTCATGCTCGATTCCTTATTGGGTATACCCCTCTTATCGGCAGAGGGCAGATTTTTTTCAGTAAGCATACACAACAGCCTATGGCTGTCATACCATGTCGCTTTGCGCAGCGAGTGATGGATAAAAGATGGCCAAAGAGATCGAAAGAAAGTTTCTGCTCAGAGATGAGAGCTGGCTGGGTGAAGTGGTTCGAGAGATTCCTTACCGACAGGGCTATCTGGCCAATACTGAAGAGGTCTCAGTTCGCATCAGAATCTCAGGCGAGAGCGCCAAGCTCAACATTAAAAGTGCCACGCTTGGCATCGAACGGCATGAGTATGAGTACGCGATACCGGTCGAGGAGGGACAGGAGATGCTCGACAATCTCTGCAAGGGTCCCATTATCGAAAAGGTGCGTCATATCGTTAAACGGGGTGGACACACCTGGGAGATCGACCGCTTTAGCGGCGAGAACGAGGGGCTGGTGGTTGCCGAGATCGAATTGGCTTCGACCGATGAGGCCTTTGAGCGTCCGGTGTGGCTGGGTGATGAGGTCTCCAGCGATACTCGCTACTACAACAGCTGCCTGGTTAATCACCCCTATAAGGATTGGTGATCTCCTTGTCCTACTTCCGTGGAGTCGTCGTTCGCTCTGCACTCCTACTGCTCTTGGTACTGCTTAGCGGCTGTAGCGAGCGTGAGACGCAGCTTGAAGTGCGTTTTGGTATCTCGAGTGCTCCACTCAATCTCGATCCCCGTTTTGCCACTGATGCCACCTCAGAGCGTATCAATCGACTGCTCTACCAACCTCTGGTTGAGTTCGATGAGGCTGCACGCCCAGTCCCAGCGATGGCCCGCTGGGAACGGCTAACACCGAACCACTACCGTTTTTACCTCAAAGTAGATCGCGCCCCCTTCATCAATGGACGACGACCCACTGCAGATGATGTGCTGACAACCTATGCAAATGTGCTTAATCCGGCGACCGCCTCTCCACATAGAACCACCCTTGAGCGAATCGTACAGCTTCGGCTCATCGATGCCGAGACGATCGACTTTCATATAAAAATCGCCGACCCACTCTTTCCCGCCTATCTCACGCTCGGCATCCTACCCGCCGAACTGATCAAACAAGATCATGACTTCAGCCACTCTCCACAGGGTAGCGGTCCTTTTAAATTCGCGGACTGGCCAGAGGAGGGTAACCTCGCCCTGATGCGCCGCCGCGATCACCAGCTGTTCCGGTTCCTGCGGGTTGCTGATCCGACGGTACGTCTGTTGAAGTTGATGCATGGTGAGATCGATATGGTGCAGAACGATCTACCCCCAGAGTTGATCGGTTATCTGAAACAGCAACCCGAGATTGCAGTCACACAGCGAAATGGCATCAACTTCAGCTACCTCGGTCTAAACCTCAGTGATAAAGCGACTGCAAAGCTCAAGGTCCGTCGTGCCATCGCCCATGCCATCGATCGGCAGACGATCATTCGCACCCTGTTTAACGATGGTGCGGTCACGGCCAATGCGATGTTGCCAACTCAACACTGGAGCGGATATCGGGGCAACTCTCCCTATCGCTACGACCCGGCGGCCGCACGCGCGCTGTTAACTGAGGCGGGTTATGGTGAGAACAATCGCTTGAAGCTGGTCTACAAGAGTTCAAGTGACCCACTGCGTCTACGCCTGGCCACCGTTTTACAGCATCAGTTACAGGCGGTCGGTATCGATCTGGAGATCCGCAGCTACGACTGGAGCACACTGTTTGGCGATATTAAGGCGGGACGTTTCCAGCTCTACTCACTTGCCTGGGTCGGTATTCGTACCCCCGATATCTTTCGTTACGCCTTCCACAGTGAATCACTGCCGCCGAGTGGTGCCAATCGCGGCCGTTTTATCGACCACACAGCTGACCATCTCATCGAGTCCGCCGAGACGAGTGAGACGTTGCAAGGGCAGGCACAGCACTACCGCTCACTACAGCAATATCTACTCGAACAGCTACCCTATATTCCGCTCTGGTATGAACATCAGACGGTGGCAAGCCGACGATTCATAAAAGGGTATCGGCTCGCTGCCGATGGCAACTATGATGGACTGACTGAAGTGGTGTTGGAGAGATAGTGTGACGAAACAGGCGGTCAACATTGTGGTCGATATTGCTTCGCAACGTCTGTTGCTGCGTCGCGGTGATCAGGTGGTGGGCGAGTTCCCTATCTCTACGGCAAAAAATGGAGCAGGGCAGCAACAGGGGAGCGAGTGCACACCGCTTGGCCGACATCAGATCCGTGCCATGATCGGTGCTCAAGCACCGCTTAACTCGGTCTTTGTCGCGCGTCGTGCCACGGGGGAGATCTACTCCTCGGTACTGGCCGCTGAACACCCTGGGCGCGACTGGATTCTCACCCGCATTCTCTGGCTTAGCGGGCTTGAGCCAGGACTCAATCGGTTTGGCAGCGTCGATACAATGCAGCGCTATATCTATATCCATGGCACCCCTGAGAGTGAACCGATGGGAGAGCCGCTCTCACACGGTTGTGTGCGTATGCGCAATCACGATCTGATTGAACTGTTCGATCAAATAGAAGTGGGTACGGAAGTAGTGATCGTGGAGCAGCTGGAGCGTGATTAATCTGCTGCTGAGCCGACTTGGTGCTTCGCTGCTGGTGATCCTGGGTGTGGTCACGCTCACATTCCTGCTGCTGCATCTGGTTCCGGGTGATCCGGTAGAGATGATGTTGGGGGAGAGTGCCCAGGCGGCCGATAGAGAGGCGTTGCGTGGTCAGCTCGGACTCGATCGCCCCCTGCATCGACAGTATTTAGATTTTCTCACAGGCGTTGCTACGCTCGACCCTGGTCAGTCTATCCATACGCGCCAACCGATTGGTGAGATGGTCTGGTCTCGGCTACCGGCCACCCTGGAGCTCACTGCTGCAGCCCTGCTGATTGCTATCGCCATGGCTCTGCCTCTCGGTGTTGTGGCTGCCGTTCATCGAGGTTCGCTTTGGGAACGTCTGGCGATGGGCTTCTCCCTGTTGGGTATCTCTATACCCAACTTCTGGATGGGACCACTGTTGATCCTGCTCTTCTCACTGGGACTCGGCTGGTTCCCGGTTAGCGGGCGTGAGGATTGGACCTCTCTGGTGCTGCCAGCATTGACGCTCGGTACTGCGCTGGCCGCGATCCTCTCACGAATGGTACGCAGCACGCTGCTCGATCTTCTTGGCGAGGGTTTTATTCGCACCGCACGCGCCAAGGGGCTCTCGGAGTATCGGGTGATCTACTACCACGGTCTGCGTAACGCGCTGCTACCACTGATTACTCTACTCGGGCTGCAACTCGGTGCACTGTTGGGCGGGGCGGTCATTACCGAGACGATCTTCTCCTGGCCCGGCATCGGGCTGCTGATCATCGAGTCGATACAGCGTCGTGACTACCCGGTGGTGCAGGTCTGTGTGATTCTGGTCAGCTGTAGCTATGTGCTGATCAATCTCATCACCGAAATGCTCTACGCCTGGGCCGATCCACGCATTCGCAGAGGAGGAGGGGTGTGAAGCGCCTTGGTTGGCCTATCTGGTTACTGTTGCTCTGGGTCGTAGTTGCACTGCTGCAGCCGCTGCTGCCGATTGAACCCAATCAGATTGGTCTTGAGCGTATCCTGCACGGACCGGATGGAGTCGCTCTGCTCGGTTATGACGACCTGGGTCGTGATCTCCTGCATCGCCTGATCGCGGGTAGCAGCACCTCATTGATGGTCGCCTTCTGGGCGGTTGTCGTCTCGGCTCTCATCGGTACGGCTCTCGGTACAATCAGTGGCTACATTGGCGGCGCCTGGGATCTTGTTACCGTGCGCCTTATCGATATCTTTCTCGCCTTCCCCGGTATTCTGCAGGCGATCGCACTCGCTGGTTTGCTCGGTCCCGGCATTGATAATGTAATCATTGCTCTGGCAGCGGTTGGTTGGGTCGGTTATGCTCGACTCGCCAGAGCGCAGGTGTTGAGCCTTAAACATCGCGAACATGTCGAGGCGGCGATTGCTCTGGGTACAACCACACCCCGTATACTCACTCGACACCTGTTGCCACTGATTCTCACCCCTCTGATGATCGAGGCGACCTTCGGTATCGCCTCGGCGATCATCGCTGAGGCGGGTCTCTCCTTTCTGGGTCTCGGTGTACAACCCCCTGAGGCCTCCTGGGGCAGTATGATCCGTGAAGGGGTACGCTACATGCTGGTTGCGCCACATATGGTGATCGTTCCGGGCATGGCATTGATGATGGTGGTGTTTGCCGTCAATCTCGCTGGTGACAGGCTACGAGATATAATGGCGACGCACGCGGATAGTGATCGTTAAAAATTACGTAATAACACGCCTAACAACAGCAACAATTTACCACCTGTGATGAGGTTCTATCGATGACACTCGGGCCGTTAATGGTCGATCTTGAAGGAACGACAATGGAGAGCGAAGAGCGACAAATGCTCTGCAATCCACTGGTCGGTGGAGTCATCCTCTTCAGCCGTAACTATGAATCGCCCGAGCAGATAGCGGCGCTATGTAGTGAGATACACGAACTGCGTACACCACATCTCCTGATTGGTGTCGATCATGAGGGTGGACCCGTACAGCGTTTCAGAGAGGGTTTCACCCGGCTACCCTCCGTAAGCCGACTAGGTGATATATACGATATCAACCACAAGAAGGGGCTCACTCTGGCTGAGACCAGCGGGTGGCTGATGGCCAGTGAACTACGTGCAGTAGGTATCGACTTCAGCTTCGCCCCGGTTCTCGATCTGGGGCGCGGTATCAGCTCCGTGATGAAGGGGCGAACATTCCATAAAGATCCAGAGGTAGTTGCCCAACTCGCCCACGCCTATCTAGCGGGTATGCAGCGGGCGGGCATGGCCGCTACCGGCAAGCACTTTCCCGGTCACGGCAGCATTGAGGCCGACTCTCACGTCGCAATGCCGGTTGATGAGCGACGTTACGAGGATATCTTCGCCGAGGATGTGCTCCCCTTTGAGCGCATGATTCACTACGGACTGGCCGCAATCATGCCAGCCCATGTGATCTACAGTCAGGTCGATAGCCAGCCAGCCGGTTTCTCTGCATTCTGGCTGCAAGAGGTATTGCGTAAACGTCTCGAGTTCAGTGGCGTGATTTTCAGCGACGATCTCAGTATGGCAGCCGCTGAGTCTGCGGGTAGTTACAGTGATCGCGCTCGGGCGGCACTCCAGGCGGGTTGCGACGTAGCGCTGGTCTGCAATAATCGAGCGGCGGCGGAAGAGGTTCTGAGCGGGTTGGGAGAAGGGTTTATCGATGATCCCGTCTCACAGCTGCGCAGGGTGCGCATGCACGGCAGGCATCCTGTGACGCGTGCCGAGCTACACCAAAATCCCAAATGGGTCAGGGCGGTACATAGCGTTACCGATTACGATGAGTCGCCTGAGATTGATCTTCCTATTTAAACAATAAGTTATTCGTTTTAGTTAAAGTAATTTAAAATTATTATCTACAAGGATTTCTGCGCAAAATGACCTTTATTGAGTGGTTTGAAGGGGTGGCCAAGAGCCTCTATGAGATGGGCGCATGGTCTTGGATCATCCAGGTCTTCCTGGTGGTCTTTGCCGTACTACTGGCCAACATGGTGGTGCGCCGTATGCTCGACCGCCTGCATAAAAAACTCGAGCGCACCAAGACCCCTTGGGATGATGCACTGATCGATGCGGCACGCCGGCCGGTTCCCGTCGCTATCTGGGTCATCGGTATTACCTTCGCCATCGATATCGCTCGTGGTGTCTCAGATCTGGCGATCTTCGATATGGCTGGCCCCGCACGTGATGTGGGTGTAATCGCCTCAATTGCCTGGTTCATGATTCGTTTTATCAAGAATGCCGAGGGTAATCTGATCGCGCAGAGTCGGAACAAACCGGAAGATGAGCGTCTCGACCCGACTACCGCCGATGCAATTGCCAAGCTGTTGCGTGCATCGGTGATCATCACCACGATACTGGTAGCACTTCAGACCCTCGGTTTCAGTATCTCGGGTGTACTCGCCTTTGGTGGCATCGGTGGCATCGCAATCGGTTTTGCCGCCAAGGATCTGCTCGCTAACTTCTTCGGTGGCCTGATGATCTATCTCGATCGCCCTTTCCGGATCGGCGACTGGGTTCGATCACCTGATCGCAACATCGAGGGAACGGTGGAGAATATCGGCTGGCGTCTGACCCGTATTCGAACCTTCGACAAACGTCCGCTCTATATCCCCAACTCGATCTTCGCCAGTATCGTGGTCGAGAATCCCTCGCGTATGAGTCATCGCCGAATCTACGAGACGTTTGGTATCCGTTACGACGATATTGAAAAGATGAGTGAGATCACGAGTGATGTCCGTCAGATGTTGCTCGATCATCAGGAGATCGACAGTTCACAGACGATGATTGTGCAGGTCAACGAATTCTCCGCCTCATCGGTCGACTTCTTTGTCTACACCTTCACCCACACCACCAACTGGGTACGCTTCCACGAGATCAAACATGAGATTCTGCTCAAAATAAGTGACATCATTGCGGGTCACGGTGCGGAGATGGCCTTCCCGACCTCGACGATGCATATACCCGATGGCGTAAAACTCGAGGGCACACTACCAGTCAGTCCGATCAACGAAGCGGGCTAGTGGTGGCAGAGGATTCCGGCGCCTATCGTCTAACTCTGCAACTTGATCAAGCAGCGACCATTACCGTCGGACGCCTTGGTAGCTTCGCCTTCAAGGCAGGCCAATACGCCTATATCGGTAGCGCTAAACGCGCTTTGAGTAAGCGGGTGGCTCGTCATCAGCGTCTGGCAGCAAAAAAAAGCGGCAAGCTTCACTGGCACATCGACTATCTGATGAGCCATCCCGATTGTCATATGATCAAGCAGGAGCTGTTTGAGGCTGGTAAGGAGTGTGAGATCTCCGCCGCCATGGCTCGACGTCGAGGCGTCACCATTCCGGTTGAGGGATTTGGAGCCACCGACTGCAGGGCGGGATGCAAAACACATCTCTACAAACTACCTGAGCGAAAAATGGCAACAGAGTGACGGTAATTATTAATAGGAAACCTAGCCAGCCTATAGATGCGTCCCTATAATCTCTCGCCTATAACTCCTACCAGCAGAAACCAGCGATATGTCGATCACAGCAGAACAGGCCCAACAAACCCTTGATGAGGCCGAATGTCTCTATACTGAGGCCGAGGTCGGTGCTGCACTCGACAGAATGGCTGCACAGATCAGCGATGATCTGGCCGATCAAAACCCACTGGTTCTGGTGGTCATGAACGGCGCTATGATCCCCGCGTCACATCTGCTTTCTCGCCTCAACTTTCCCCTACAACACGACTACCTGCACGCCACCCGCTACTGCGGTGAAACACGTGGTGGAGAGCTTACCTGGAAAGCCCATCCGACCATTTCACTCAAAGAGCGAGTGGTGCTGGTGTTTGACGATATCTACGATGAGGGAATCACACTTGCGGCGATTATTAAGAAGTGTAGAGAGGAGGGTGCTAGCCGAGTCTTCAGCGCGGTGCTGGTAGATAAGAAACATGATCGAAAAACGCCCATACCTATTGACTACACAGGACTGGAAGTGGGCGACCGTTTCGTCTTCGGTTGTGGCATGGACTATAAAGAGTATCTGCGTAATGTTCCTGGAATCTATGCGCTGAAAAGCTAGTACATTCTCGAATAATCAGGAAACAAAATGGAAAAACTGGCAATTATCGGTGGCACCGGGCTTACCTCTATCAATACCCTGGAGATCACCCAACGTGAGGTAATGCACACGCCCTACGGTGAACCCTCAGGACCTCTGACACACGGCAAAATGTGCGGTCGTGAGGTGGTGTTTCTTGCTCGTCACGGTACCGGTCACACTATTCCTCCGCACATGGTCAACTACCGTGCAAATCTCTGGGCACTGAAAGAGTTAGGGGTGGAGAAGATTCTCGCGGTAGCTGCCGTCGGTGGTATTCGTGAAGATATGCCACCCGGTAAGATTGTCATCCCCGATCAGATCATCGACTACACCTATGGCCGCGACCATACGCTGTTTGAATCCGATCTAACTCACGTGACACACATCGACTTCACCGAACCCTACTGCAACGAAATGCGAGGCCTGATCATTGAGGCATGCCAATCATCAGGCATCGACTTCACCGATAACGGCACCTATGGAGCGACCCAGGGACCACGACTCGAGACTGCTGCTGAGATCGACAAGATGGAAAGGGACGGCTGCCACCTGGTGGGTATGACCGGAATGCCTGAGGCCTCAATAGCCCGGGAGTTTGAACTCTGTTATGCCACCTGTGCGGTGGTGGCTAACTGGGCTGCAGGGCGTAGCGAAGGACCGATCACCATGGAGGAGATCGATCGTCATCTGAGTTCAGGTATGGAACGGGTCGCTGCCATACTGCATCATCTGACGCCTTACTGCTATCCCACCTAGCAGCTAGAGCAATAACGGGGAACACTGCTAGAGCTCAGTCTCTTCCTTAGCCTCTACAGGAGTGATCTGAATCAGCATTCCAAAACGGGGGTGGTCGAAGTAGTGCAGCTCCTTACTACGTAGACGCCGCTTCTGTTTCATGCGGAATCGTTCACCACTGAGCACAATCGCCTCAGCTGCGTAGTCCGATTCATTCGCCTCGAGCGTCGAGTAGTCACTTTCAATCGGTGCACTCTCCATCACCAACGGCTTTGCACCAAACTCACCGACCGCGCCCTCTTCCTTGCCACCAACGATATAGAGCAGATCACTCTCGACATGCAGGTAGCGAGAGAGGGTGACACGTAACGTCCCAACGATTCGGTTGTTTTGATCTTCCGTGGGAGAGATTAAGCGTACGGGCTGCGCCTCGCTAGCTGCGAGCACGGGCTGAGTCCAGGCGGTGTGTAACAGAGGACGAAAGCCCTGCGAACGCCCCAGACTATCCCTCTTTTTGATCAACAGCAGAGAATCGTCAGCGACCTGTTGATAGGGGAGCTGCCCACCTTCACCAAACTCGACCGTCTCCGCCTCAAGCATCGGTAGCGCCCGTGTAATATCAGGCATACCGGGATTGATAGGGAATACCTCACCAACACCTCTACCGGCTGAGGTCTGTTCGAACAGGATCACCTCAATCTGATACCAGCGCGGCTCCTCCTCTTCAGCGAAGGCACAACGCAGGCTCAGTAGAGAGAGGAGTGTGGCGGCGAACAGGGCGCCTACAGTTGATCTAAATATGCTCATGGGCCGATATTACGTCGATGATGACTCTGAAACCAGTCTCACATAATCTCTTCGGGTTGCAGCGCGTTAAGCAGCGTCTCGGTACTCTCCAGTCGATGTTCGGGGGCCTCCATCTCATCAAAGAAGCGCAGCTTATCCTGACCATCGAGTTTGTAACGCTGTGGCTCTGACTGCACCAGGGTGATGATCTTGATCGGATCGATATTGGGCTGTTCATTGAACTGAACTCGTCCACCACTGGGGCCTACATCGATCTTGGCTATGCCGAGTGGTTGCGCCAGCAGTTTCAGACCGGTAATTCTGAACAGGTTCTTGACCGGATCGGGTAGAAGACCGAATCGATCGATCATCTCCACCTGCAGCTCACGTAAAGCATCGCCGCTTTCTGCACTGGCGATGCGCTTGTAGAGCACCAGGCGGGTATGCACATCGTGTAGATAGTCGTCGGGGATCAGTGCTGGGATATGCAGATCGACCTCAGGGCCGTGATCAAGTGGCTGGTCGAGTTCCGGCTGTTTGCCCGCCTTGAGTGCCTTCACTGCGCGTTCGAGCAGCTCGGTATAGAGCGAGAAACCGATTTCGGCGATCTGTCCACTCTGATCGTCACCCAGCAGTTCACCGGCACCACGGATTTCTAGATCGTGGGTAGCAAGCATGAAGCCGGCACCGAGATCTTCGAGTGATTCAATCGCCTCGAGTCGTTTTACCGCATCGGGTGTAATCGTCTTTTTCGAGGGCACCATCAGGTAGGCGTAGGCGCGGTGGTGTGAACGTCCGACACGGCCACGCAGCTGATGCAGCTGAGCCAGCCCCAGTTTGTCGGCGCGGTTGATGATAATAGTGTTGGCGTTGGGTACGTCGATGCCACTCTCGATGATGGTAGTGGCGAGCAGGAGATTGCAGCGACGATGGTAGAAGTCGAGCATGATCTGCTCCAGTTCACGCTCGCGCATCTGGCCATGTGCTACATGGATACGTGCCTCGGGCACCAGCTCGCCCAGCTTGGCGGCCATCTTCTCGATGCTCTCCACCTCGTTGTGCAGGAAGTAGATCTGTCCACCACGCTTGAGTTCACGCAGACACGCCTCGCGGATCAGCGGGCCGTTCCAGTCGCTGACAAAGGTTTTCACTGCTAGCCGCTGTTGTGGCGGGGTAGCGATAATCGAGAAACCACGCAGGCCGACCAGCGACATGTTGAGGGTTCTTGGAATGGGTGTGGCGGTCAGGGTGAGAATATCGACCTCGGTACGCAGCTGCTTAAGCTGCTCTTTCTGCCGCACACCAAAACGGTGCTCCTCATCGACGATTACCAGACCGAGATCGTTATAGGCGATCCCCTTCTGCAGCAGCTTGTGGGTACCGATCACCAGATCGACCTTCCCATCAGCCAGCTTCTCAAGCACCTCATCCTGCTGCTTGGCCGTCTTAAAACGTGACAACACCTCGATACGAAACGGCCAGTCGGCGAAGCGGTCGATAAAGTTCTGATAGTGCTGCTGGGCGAGCAGAGTGGTCGGTACCAACATCACTACCTGCTTGTTGTCATTCATGGCGAGGAAGGCGGCGCGCATCGCCACCTCGGTCTTACCAAAGCCGACATCGCCGCAGACCACCCGGTCCATCGGTTGCACGGAGCACATATCCTCCAGTACCTGATCGATCGCCTGCAGCTGATCGGGGGTCTCCTCGAAGGGGAAGGAGGCAGAGAAGGCGGCATACTCTTCGGAGTTAACTCGAATCGCCTTGCCCTGCAGTGCAGCGCGGCGCGCATAGACATCGAGCAGCTCGGCGGCGACATCACGTACCCGCTCGGCCGCCTTGCGCTTGGCGCGCGACCACTGTTCACTGCCGAGTTTGTGCAGTGGTGCGCTCTCGGGTGAGGTGCCGGAGTAGCGACTGATCAGGTGCAGTGAGGCGACTGGCACATAGAGCTTGTCGTCGCCGGAATACTCGAGGGTGAGAAACTCGCTCTCCATATCGCCAACGGTGAGGGTCTGCATACCGATAAAACGACCCACACCGTGCTCTTCATGCACCACCGGTGCACCGACGTTGAGGTCGGTGAGGTTGCTGATGATTGCCTCATTATCACGGCTAACTGCACGACGGCGGCGTCGCTGCTGTAATCGCTCGCCATAGAGCTGAGCCTCGGTGACGATGGCCAGCTGTGGAGACTCAATCAGTAGCCCCTCATCGATCGGTGCCGCAGTTATTGCAAGCCGGGTGTCGGCAGCGATGAAGTCGTGCCAGCTTTCAAAACTGCTGGGGTAGTGGCTGGCCGCACGCAGCTGCTCGAGTAGCACCTCACGACGTCCTGCCGACTCAGCAACAAACAGGATGCGTCCTTTGAAATCAGTCAGGAAACGGTCGAGTGCCTGAGTCGGTTCCGCATCACGTACCCTGATTGTCAGCGACGGTGGACGAGCCGTCTGGAAGTTAATCCCGCCCTTGATGCTCGGCTCCAGTTCGAAGCTCTGCAGCGACACATGCGGGAAACGCTCACTTATCAAATCGAGCTGTGCGGCATTAAGGAAGAGCGCATCCGGGGCGAGTAGAGGACGCTCCTGATCGTGACGAAGCTGCTCGTAACGCTCTTCAACCTCATTCCAGAAAGCCTCAATACCCGCTTCGACATCGCTGAGGGTGAAGAGGGCGGTTGAATCGGGCAGGTAGTCACTCAGTGTCGCGGTCTGCTCAAAGAAGAGTGGCAGATAATATTCGATGCCACCGGGCGCCTGAGCCTCGCTGACACTGTTATAAATAGGACTCTTCTTCGCATCACCCTCAAATCGCGATCGGAAGGCCTGACGAAAGCGTTTGATCGCATCCTCGGTGAGGGGGAACTCACGTGCAGGTAGCAATCGAATCTCACTCACCTGCTCAACCGAGCGCTGTGTCTCAGGATCAAAGGTACGAATCGACTCGATTTCGTCATCAAATAGATCGATTCGGAAGGGGAGCGAGTTACCCATCGGGTAGAGATCAAACAGCGAGCCGCGCACGGTGTACTCGCCATGCTCCATTACCTGGGCCGTGTGGTTATACCCCCCCGCTTCAAGGCGCAGGCGCATCTGCTCCGGATCGAGCCGATCCCCGACCTTCAGCATCAGGGTGTTCGCTTCAAGATAGCTGCGCGGCGCCAGCCGCTGCATCAGTGTCGGCACCGGCAGAATCAGAATCCCGCGTTGTAGTTGCGGCAGGCGATAGAGGGTGATCAGTCGCTGTGAGACGATATCCTGATGCGGTGAGAAGTGGTCGTAGGGCAGTGTCTCCCAGTCGGGAAAACTCATTATCGGTAGATCGCTACCGCGCGTGAAGAACTCCAGCTCACTCTCCAGAGCGGTTGCGCTCTGCATGTCACCGGTCACCACCACCACAGGACCTTGATGGTGTTGGGCCGCCTCGGCAATCGCCAGGGCTCGGCCAGCACCATAGAGCTGCCCCCACAGCACGGTTCCATTTTGCGTGGGAAGAGAGGTGTTGAGAAGCGGTGTTGTTAGTTTATTACTCATGCACTCGGCGACTTTAAGGGTGAAAAATGGCGCTTATTCTCCCATAGATCGGTATCTGATCGAACCTTGCTGTGATGATGAACGCTCTGTAGGCTGCATGCACCTCACTGTGGGTAACTACCCTTGGATATTGTAAGGATTAATGCGTTATGAATTGGCTCGATGAATTTCCGCTACCGATGTTGGTGATGATCTCACTCATGCTCGGTCTCGCTCCCTTCTCTCCCGAACCCCATCTGGTGGAGAAACTACGCATGCTTACTCAGGGTACATTGCAAAAACCGATGGATATCTTCGATCTCTTCCTGCACGCCACTCCCTCGGTACTGCTGCTGATCAGGCTCGTTCGAGTCGAATTCAAAGGGGGTAGCTCATCCCACTAGATCTATTGGCACAGTAAATGCTTTACCTCATACGCAAATAAAAAAATATACCACCGTGGAGAGGAGAGTATTGAATGGCACATGTAGTGATTATTGGTGCGAGCACCGGCGGTCTTCCAGCTGCCTACGAGATCAAGGATCTGCTGGGTAAGAAACACGATGTAACTGTTATCAACGCTTCGGACACCTTCAGTTTTGTCCCATCCAATCCGTGGGTTGCTGTTGGCTGGCGTAGCCGCAAGGATGTCACCTTTCCCCTCGAGCCCTATCTACGTAAGAAGGGCATCAATCTAATCGCCAACACGGTTACCGAGCTCAAGCCAGATGAGAACACCATCGTGCTCGATGGCGGTGATGAGATCAGCTACGACTACCTGGTAATTGCGACCGGTCCCAAGCTCGCCTTCGATGAGGTCGATGGCATCGGTCCAGACGGACACACTGAATCGATCTGCACCATCAATCATGCTGAAGAGGCGTGTAAAAACTGGGAAAAGTTTGTTGAGAAACCGGGGCCTATCGTTGTAGGCGCGGTGCAGGGTGCCTCATGCTTCGGACCTGCCTACGAGTTCGCTTTCATCATGGATGCCGACCTGCGTAAACGTAAGTTGCGCGACAAGGTACCGATGACCTTTGTCACTGCAGAGCCCTATATTGGACACCTCGGCCTGGGTGGTGTCGGTGATTCGAAGGGTATGCTCGAGTCGGAGCTGCGCCAGAATCACATCAACTTCATCACCAACGCCAAGGTCACCAAGGTTGAAGAGGGCAAGATGTTTGTTGCCGAACACAATAGTGCCGGCGAGGTGATCAAGGAGCACGAACTGCCCTTTGACTACTCAATGATGCTTCCTGCCTTCAGGGGTGTCGATCCGGTGAACGCCGTAGGTGAAGATCTGGTCAATCCACGCGGATTTGTCAAAGTTGATGATTATCAAAGAAATCCCAAATGGAACAACATATATTCGGTCGGTGTTTGTATCGCAATACCTCCAGTAGAGGTGACACCAGTAGCGACCGGAACACCAAAAACCGGCTATATGATTGAGTCGATGGTCACTGCCACCGCACACAACATTCAGCACGATATTGCAGGTGAGGCTCCAGCCAAACATGCAACTTGGCACGCGATCTGCCTAGCAGATCTAGGTGATACCGGCGTGGCCTTTGTAGCGATGCCACAAATCCCACCACGAAATGTCTCGTGGATGAAGAAGGGTAAGTGGGTACACCTGGCCAAGGTCGCGTTTGAGAAGTACTTCATCAATAAGATGAAAAAGGGCTCCAGCGAACCACTGTTTGAGAAGTACATACTGAAGGCGCTGGGTATTGAAAAGCTGAAATAGTACTGACAGTTTCTGCTAAATAGTGGTTGATAACAGGTAAATGACATGACACACTCTCATGATCTGTCATGTCATTCACTGTCAATCAAGGGAAATTAAACCCATGTCATGTGAAAAGAAACCAAGCTGCGAACAGATCATCGATATTCTTCCTGATCCATTTGTAGTGATAGATAACCAGTTTCATATCGTTGCAGCCAATCATCGCTACTGCGATAAATATGGAGTTGCCCACGAAGATATCGTCGGTCGATTCTGTTATGAAGTCTCACACCACTCCAGTGTCCCCTGTAGCCATCATGGCGAGCACTGTCCTCAGGAAGATGTCTTCCGCAAGGGCAAGCCGAGCCAGGTAATCCACGTTCACTACGATCAGCATGGTCACGAGGAGCGTGTTCAGCTGCAGGCGACACCCATTCTGGATGAGGATGGCAATGTGCTCTACATGGGAGAGTACGTCTATCCACTCAGCCAGGCATTCGAGGACCACGTTCAGCTGATCGGTCGTTCACGTGCCTTCCTGCAGATGACGGGTCTGTTGCAGCGTGTAGCGCCTACCCAGACCACCGTGCTTCTGCTCGGTGAGAGCGGTACCGGTAAGGAGTGCGTTGCTCAGTATCTGCACAACTACTCCAACCGTGCCAATGGCCCCTATGTGGTGGTCGACTGTGCCGCACTCGGTTCCAATCTGATTGAGAGCGAGCTATTCGGTCACGAGAAGGGCGCCTTTACCGGTGCTGCAGGATGCAAGAAGGGACTGTTTGAAGCAGCTCACGGCGGTACGCTGTTTATCGATGAGATTGGAGAGCTCCCTCTCGATCTACAGACCAAGCTGCTGCGTGCGCTGGAGACTGGCACCATTCGTCGCATTGGCGGAACTGATTACATCAAGGTCGATGTGCGCGTTATTGCGGCGACCCATCGTGATGTTAAACATATGGTGGCAGAGGGAACGCTTCGTAAGGATCTCTACTACCGTCTCTCAGCTTTCCCTGTCACCATTCCTGCGCTTCGAGAGCGTCTCGATGATGTGCCTGCGCTTGCAGAGAATTTCCTCAGTCGTCTTGAGGATGGTGATCGTCATATTCCTCTTTCACCCGAGGTCATCTCGCGTCTGCTCGAGTATGACTATCCCGGTAATGTTCGTGAGCTACGTAATATCATCGAGCGGGCAGCGATACTGGCCTACGGCGGTGTGCTAGACCCCGAACACCTGGTGTTTGAGTCGACAAGATCCGATAGCACAGAGCCTTCTGGTTATTCGATGGGTAGGAGGCGTCCTGCCAAGTTACTCAATCGCCGTAGTGGGCGCCTGACCGATGATGAGATCATGGAGACCCTCGAGCAGTGTAAGGGCCACCGTGCCTCAGCGGCGGCTGAGCTGGGTGTCAGTGAACGCACGCTCTACCGCTACATACAGCGAATGCGAGGGGATGAGGCCGAAGCCTAAATCCTTTCAACTATGCAGCACAAAAAAGGGGCGCTAAAAGCGCCCCTTTTTATTACCGCTGATAACAGTCTATTTGACTATTGTCAGACCCAGCACTTCCCAGGTCTGCATACCGCCACGGAACCACTTGATCTTATCAGCAGGGTAGCCGAAGCGAAGCAGGGTCTTAATCGACATGGGCGACTGACCACACCACATACCGTTACAGAAAAGCACGATAGTCTTCGCATCGCGGAAGTCCCACATACCATCCTGCTCCTTGGCACCAAATTCGATCATCTGATCGGCGATGGTGACAGGGTCAGCACCCATTGAAGGGGCCAACTTGGTGAAGGGGATATTCACAGCACCTGGGATGGTGCCACGGGTAACCCACTCAGGGGTGCGCGAATCGACTAGCATCACAGAGCTGTCGCCATCACTCAAACGCTTGGCATAGTGAATGACCTCTACTTCACCAACGGTCTCAACACCAGAACCCAGGTTCATTGGCTGAATGCAGAAGGGCGGACATTTACGTGAGGTCTTGGCAAACGCAGGATTAACCATATGGCTCTGATCCTGATTACGCATGATGTCAACAGACTTGCCGTTGTGCATCACGGAAACCTTACCAATCTTAGGTGTGATCTTTACCTTCATCTCACCGTGGTGATCAGCCATTGCCGAAGCAGGCAGAGCGAGTAGTGCGGCCATTGCGGTAGAAGCAAGAAGTTTTTGAACAGATTTCATTGAGTACCCTCCAATCTAAAATATTTTTTATATTCTCTTTGTAAAGACTTTAGTAAACCGACTTAATCACAATCCGGTTCTGCTTCGGTCTCAGCTGTATTCTCATCATTTGTGGTACCACCACTTTCTGAAGTTGTCTGGCCAGATGTTTCAGCCGCTTTTTCGCCACTCTCTGCAGCATATGCTGACGGAAGCAGTGCGAGCAGTCCCAGACAGATCAGAACTCTCTTCAAGGTCATACCTATCTCCATTTAATTATCTCTTGGGTGATATGCCGTACCCGGACTATCTTGGTGTCTACCACCTAGTTTGGCTATAAGGGAAACCCCTATGAACTGCATCACATAAAAGCCACATATTTTATGGAGTTAATGCTCAGTGCGGTTGTCGTTTAATTAACGCCACACGTTTCTCATAGGCTTCACGAGCGATAGTCACATCCTCGATAAAGTAGGGCAACTCATTCATCGTTAATGCCTGCGGTCCATCGACCAACGCCTTACCTGGATGTGGATGGAAATCGACCAGAATCATGTTAGCCCCAACAACCACGCCCTGAGCAGCGACATGCATCACATCGAGTATTCCGTCTGCACCTGCTTCACGGGTACCGACTGAGTGTGAGGGATCGATACAGACCGGCATGCGGGTGAGTCGTTTGACCACCGGCACATGGGAGAAGTCGACAAAGTTACGATGCGGATCGCCCATATTGGTCTTCATACCACGTAGTGCAAAGATTACCCGGCTATTGCCCTCACTGGCGAGATACTCAGCGGCGTTGAGTGACTCCTCAAGCGTTATGCCGAAGCCGCGCTTGAGCAGTACCGGGTGGGTCTGTTGACGTCCGACAATCTTCAGCAGTTCGAAGTTCTGGGTATTGCGTGTACCGATCTGCAACATCACACCGGTCGGGTTACCGGTCTGCTCTAGTGCCTCGTTGATCTCATCGAGATGACTCTCGTGGGTGATCTCCATGGCGATTACCTTGATACCGTATTTACCGGCCAACTCGAAGACATAGGGGAGACAGCTCTTACCGTGGCCCTGAAAAGAGTAGGGGTTGGTGCGAGGTTTGTAGGCACCCATTCGGGTGCAGACCTGACCATTATCCTGCAGTGCCTTCATCATCTGCTCAACATGCTCGGGATTATCAACAGCGCAGAGGCCGGCGAAGATATTGAGATTATCCTGATCAAAGTGAACACCGTTATAGTCAAATCCGGTCGGGCGTTGATCGTCACGATGGCGACCAAGAATTCGATACTCCTCCGAAACACGGACCACCCGTTCAACGGCGGGCAGGGCACCAATCTCGTCGGCATCGAGTGCCGCAGTATTACCCACCAGATAGACCTCGGTCAGAACCTGCTCGGTACCGCGCTCCTCATGCACCCGGCTCTGAATATCGGGCAGATTGGCCAGGTGTTCCATCAAGGCGGAAAATTCACTACTCTCTTTATCGATCTCGGGATGCAGGATGAGAATCATGGCCAGCGGCGCTCCAGATAGAAGTTGGTATTTCCGGCGAGTATAGCGCAACCGTAGTGCGCTAAAAGTGAAACTTGCCTGACAAATCATGGGTAGCCGATAATCGCATCAATCAAGGTGAGGAGCGCTCCTCGCCATAACCGGGATTCACCACATCAAGCCGTGAAAAAACAGATCTCCAACACCGATCATGCCGACTGGCTCAGCTTCGACGCTGAGCATATCTGGCACCCCTACAACACCGTTATCGATCCACTGCCCAATCTGCCAGTCGTTGCAGCAGAGGGTGTCTATCTGCAGCTTGAAGATGGCCGACGTCTAATCGATGGCATGTCCTCCTGGTGGTCGGCAATCCACGGTTACAACGTGCCGCAACTCAATCAGGCGATTATTGAACAGAGCCAGAAGATGGCTCATGTTATGTTCGGCGGTATCACCCACCCTTCCGCCGTTGAGCTTGCCAGGCGTCTCATCGATCTCACCGCTGAACCTTTACACCACGTTTTTTTCGCCGATTCAGGCTCAGTCTCAGTTGAAGTGGCGATCAAAATGGCCATCCAGTATTGGATAACCACGGGCAAGGGCAGGAAGCGTCGTCTGTTAACCGTTCGTAATGGCTATCATGGCGATACCTTCGGTGCGATGGCGGTTACCGACCCCGACAACAGCATGCATTCACTCTTCAAAGAAATCGTTGCAGAGCATCTCTTTGCGCCAGCACCAAACTGTCAGAACGACCAAGCAGACATCACTGCATTTGAACGGTTAATTTCGAACCACCACGACGAACTGGCCGCAGTGATTCTTGAACCGATCGTACAGGGGGCGGGAGGTATGCGTTTCTACTGCCCTGACTATCTGCGACAGGTTCGTTCACTCTGTGATCGCCACGATGTGCTGCTGATACTTGATGAGATCGCCACTGGCTTTGGCCGTACCGGTACCCTGTTTGCCTACGAACAGGCCGATATCGTTCCCGACATCCTCTGTATTGGCAAGGCACTCACTGGTGGATATATGACGCTTGCAGCAACACTGACCACCAATAGGGTGGCCTACGGAGTTAGTGCCGATGGTCAAGGCGTGTTAATGCATGGTCCCACCTTCATGGCCAATCCACTTGCCTGTAGCGTTGCCACTGCCAGTATCGATCTACTGCTCGACTCACCCTGGCAATCTCGGGTTGCGGCCATTGAGAAGCAGCTCCAGTCAGAATTGGCACCCTGTGAACAGTCTGAGCTTGTCAAAAAGGTGCGTTGCCTTGGAGCTATCGGTGTTGTGGAGTTAACGCAGCCTGTCGATATGGCCTGGCTACAGCCTCGGCTGGTCGAGGAGGGTGTCTGGATTCGCCCCTTCGGACGGCTGATCTATCTGATGCCACCCTATATCATTGAACCGGAGCAACTCTCACAGTTGACCAGCGCCGTCGTCACCGTTATCTGCGAGATGGATGCGCAATAAATCCCGCCTTCAACGGCTGATCTTCACGCTATCGATAGCGTCGAACCGGTGCCGGATATTAATGAGGTCTCACAGATAACCGCAGCAAGACTGATTCAGAAGGTGATTTCATTCTGGGGCTATCGACACGGTTTTAAGAATTGAGTGAAGTGTGGTTCTCATACTCTGGTTGAATATGATCTAGATGATTTTACTGCGGATAGAAGGTTCGAGCGCACCGGCCTGATTTCACCGGCGCTCAATATCATTGGGGCTTCTTTTTTCGATTAACCACTGAGTGGAGCACGTACTGGCGTTCAAAATAGACGGTAAAGCCTTCGAAAACCCAGCGACTGATCGGCGGTTCGCCGACCGCATCACGCTGCTCCAGCGGAGCGCCATATTTGGCTTCAACATCAGCCATGGTCATACCTAGCGTTGGGCAGTCTGCACACTGATTGGCATGAATAGAGACAATTTCGAGCTCATCACCGCTCTCAACCCTCGTCTCCGTCTCAGCAAATGTGGTGAGAGGAAGCAGCAGTGCGACGGCGAGTAATCTCTTGACTGTTTTCGACATTATTATTGGCCCCTGATCCGGATAAACATCCTTATAACAACTGCAAAGACTATAGCACCTTGTCATAATGAGGCAAAAGGTACTTCCATCGAAATTATGTGGTAATGTCATGCCACCTATAATTGTCTAACGATAACAAATCAGACGAAGTAACACCCTGTTTAGGCACCATTTTTGTCAACTGAGAAAAGAACGCTTTGAGTCAGGAATCCCCCTTTCAATCCACCACATCGACGCTTAAAGAGCACAAAATCACCGTGCTGCTCATCGACGATCAGGCAATGATTGGTGAAGGTGTGCGGCGCATGCTCGCCGATGAGAAAGATATCGATTTCCACTTCTGCAGTGATCCAACCGACGCGATGACCGTCGCCAATGAGATCAGGCCCACTGTAATTCTTCAGGACCTGGTGATGCCAGAGGTGGACGGCCTGACCCTGGTTAAGTTCTTTCGTGCTAATCCTCTGACCAAAGATATTCCGATGATTGTGCTCTCATCTAAGGAGGAGGCTACAACAAAGGCGGAGGCATTTGCACGGGGTGCCAACGACTACATGGTCAAGCTACCCGATCAGATTGAGCTGATCGCACGCATTCGTTACCACTCCAAGGGCTATATCAATCTACTCGAACGTAACGAGGCATTTGCCGCATTGCGATTAGAGCAAGAGAAAGCGGAAAAGCTGCTGCTCAATATATTGCCTAAACCCATCGCCGAACGCCTCAAAGGGGCCCAGAACACGATTGCGGACTACTTCTCTGAAGCGAGTGTACTATTTGCCGACATTGTCGGATTTACAGAGCTTTCATCTCGCCTCTCGCCAACTGATCTAGTCGCTGAATTAAACCTGATCTTCTCCGCCTTCGATTTGCTTGCAGAGAAACACGGCGTGGAGAAGATAAAAACGATCGGCGATGCTTATATGGTCGCAGCCGGCCTGCCGACACCACGAGGAGATCACGCCGAGGTGCTGGTTGCACTGGGTCTCGACATGCAGCAGGCGGTAGAGAAGTACAACGCCAGTAGCACACAGTCGATCGGCATTCGCATTGGCATCAGCTCCGGGCCAGTAGTAGCCGGTGTAATGGGCTCGATCAAGTTTATCTACGACCTGTGGGGCGACACCGTCAACATTGCCAGCCGCATGGAGTCCCATGGCGTTGAGGGTCGCATACAGGTCTCCGAAACGACTCGCGACCTGCTACCCGATCACTTTCAATTTGAAGATCGTGGTGCCATTCAGATCAAAGGCAAGGGCGAAATGAATACCTACCTTATCGTCTCCTGACGATAAGCAAACCACTCAATTACAAATTCATAAGGTTTCGAGGGGAATATGGACGAGCGTTACTCGCAGGCACAGAACAACAAGCTGCAGGCATCTATCGAATTCCAGGTCATGCTCAATGACATCGCACAGCGCATCAGCAAGGCAACCAGCTTCTTCGATGTGATGCCTGAGATCGAAGCCGATATGCTTCGCATCCTCCGCGCAGAGCGTGTCACCATCTACAAACGTGATCGCAACGGACGAGAGATCTGCTCGACCTATAAGAGCAGTGACGACGTTAAAGAGATCCGTGTCCCACTTACCAACACCTCAATTGCCGGCTATGTTGCACTGACGCAGAAGGTGCTACGCATTGATGACGTCTATGATGAGAAAGCGCTGCAGCGCATCCATCCTAATCTCTGTTTTAACACCCACTTTGACAATACCTCCGGTTATCGCACCAAGTCGATGATGGTCACACCGATCAAAAAAGATGGCGTAATGCTGGGTGTCATGCAGGTGCTCAACCATATCGAAGAAAAAACCTTCACTGAAGTTGATCTGCATAACGCCGTCAAACTGGCCACCATTATCGGCAACCGATTTAAATTTGAACTGGGCGGAACCAGCGGACCATTTGAGTATTTAATCGAGAACGAAAAGATCAGTGAAGAGGATCTGGAGCAGTGCCAGGAACGAGCACAGAAGCTCGGTATTCCAGTAACCAGTCTGATGATCAGTGAGTACAACCTCGAGCGTGACGAGATCGGTGAATCTCTGGAGAACTATTACCAGGTTCCCTACATGAGCTACGATGATGGGCTCAATATTCCCCGTGGCATGATCTCGAAGGTCAGCAACAACTACCTGCTCAAGCAACTCTGGGTACCCGTCGAGGGGAACCAGGATGAGGTTACCATTCTCATTGACGATCCGATCGACAGTGATCGGATCATGGAGACCCAACGTGTCCTTAATGCAAAAAACTTTGTCTTCAAGGTTGGTCTGGCCACCGATATTCGAGCCTACCTCGGTGTAAAGGACGATCTCAGCGGTGGCGGACGTGCCAGTGAGGTTTTAGAGAATCTCAAGTCCGTCGATCTGAAGCGTGAAGAGGAGGAGCACGCCAAAAAACAGACCGGAAAACAGGCTGTAAATGATGATGTTGAATTGGTCGCCGAAGAGGCCTTCGATGCACTCGATGACAACGCTGCACCCGTTATTAAACTGGTCAACCAGATTATCGTTGATGCATACAACTCCGATGTCTCCGATATCCATATCGAACCGGGTAAGGGCGATGATGATGCCTCAGTCAGATACCGCGTCGATGGCATCTGCAACCTGCATCTCACGCTACCAGCCAACTACGTTCCTGCGATCGTCTCACGCATCAAGGTGATGTCGAGTCTCGATATCTCAGAGCGTCGTCTACCTCAGGATGGCAAGCTGAAGGTCAAAATCCGCGACAAGATGATTGAGCTGCGTATCGCCACACTACCCACCGTCAATGGTGAAGGGGTGGTAATGCGTATTTTGGCTGCCAGTGAACCGCTACCTATTTCGCGCCTCAATCTCAGTGAACGTAACCACGACAGGCTGATTGAGGGCGTCTCTCAGCCTCACGGAATCTTCCTGGTGGTCGGCCCGACCGGTTCGGGCAAAACCACCACGCTACATGCCGTACTCGGCCATCTGAACAAACCCGATCGTAAGATCTGGACCGCTGAGGATCCGGTCGAAATCACCCAGAAGGGGCTTAGCCAGGTTCAGGTGAAACCAAAAATCGGACTCACCTTCGCCGCAGCTCTGCGCTCATTCCTGCGTGCAGACCCGGATATCATCATGATCGGCGAAATGCGCGATGCCGAGACCGCCGAGGCGGGCATCGAGGCCTCTCTCACCGGCCACCTGGTGCTCTCAACCCTGCACACCAACTCAGCGCCCGAGACGATTACCCGACTGCTCGATATCGGCCTCAACGCAATCAACTTCTCCGATGCGCTCAATGGTGTGTTAGCGCAAAGACTGGTCAGAACGCTCTGTCCGAAGTGTAAAACCACCTCTGCAGCCACCGACGAAGAGTACAACCACCTGCAACTACTCTACGGAAAGGAGCAGTTCTCTGAGCTCGGTTACGAGCGCGAGGGGTTAGAACTCCACCGCGCAGTCGGCTGTAAAGCGTGTAGCAATACCGGCTATCGCGGTCGTACTGGTGTACACGAGTTGTTGATCGCATCGCCTGAGATCAAGGAGATGATCTATCACGGTGCCACCGCCTCAGAGATTCGTGATCGAGCGGTAGAGGAGGGAATGCGCACCCTGCTTCAAGACGGTGTCTGGAAGCTACTCAAGGGTGATACCGATTTGGAACAGTTAAAACGAATCGTCTCCGACTAATCGGGGCCTCACTCTAAACAGATAACAACAGAGAGCTTGCCCAGAGGGTGCCTTTAACGGCACTCTTACGGCACCTCAGGTAACTACGGTCCATTCATTTCATGTTTCATCCGCTGGAACTCTTCATCGGGCTGCGCTATATGCGCGCCAAACGACGCAATCAGCTGATCTCCTTCACCTCGTTCAGCTCGATGATCGGCATCGCGCTCGGTATTACCGCGTTGATCACCGTGCTCTCTGTCATGAACGGCTTCGAAAAGGAGCTGCGCGAGCGCATCCTCGGTATGGCCTCGCACGCCACCATCTCTGGTGTGCGTGGCAAACTGCACGGCTGGCAACCACTTGCCGAACGTGCAGCCGAGACCGAGCATGTGGTCGGTGTCGCCCCCTATATTCAGGCCGAAGGAATGTTGAGTTTCGGCCGTGAGGTCAATGGCGCCATTATTCGCGGAGTCGATCCAGACATTGAGTCTCAGGTCTCCGAGGTCTCCGAGAAGGTGAGTCAGGGAGAGTTCACCTCACTCCAGGCTGAAGGTTTTAACATCGTGCTCGGCAAGGAGCTCGCCTGGAGTCTGGGCGTCGGCATTGGCGATAAGCTCACGCTCGTCACTCCTCAGGCGAGTGTCACAGTAGCGGGCGTGATGCCCCGACTTAAACGCTTCACCGTCTCTGGTATCTTCGAAGTCGGTATGTATGAGTACGACCACGGCATGGCCTTTATCCATATCCGTGATGCCGCCAAGCTATTCCGTTTCGGCGAGGCGATCAGCGGTGTTCGGCTCAAGCTCGACGATATGTTTCTCGCACCCGCAACTTCGCGAGACCTGGCCGAGACGATGCCAGTCAGCGTGCGGGTAAGCGACTGGACCCGTCAGCACGCCAACTTCTTCCGTGCAGTGAAAACTGAGAAGACCGCCATGTTCATTATGTTGATGCTGATCATCGCCGTGGCCGCCTTCAATATCGTCTCCACTCTGGTGATGGTGGTTGCTGACAAACGCGCCGATATTGCCATCCTGCGTACCATCGGTGCATCACCCAGATCGATCATGGCGATCTTTATGGTCCAGGGCACACTGATCGGAGTGATCGGCACGGTGCTGGGCGTACTCGGTGGCGTCGCTCTAGCACTCAACGTACCCGATCTGGTCGCCTGGATTGAACGGCTACTCGAGATTGAGTTCCTCTCCGCTCAGGTCTACTACATCTCTTCAATGCCCTCCGATCTGCGCATCGATGATGTTACCCGCGTGGCAGTGGTCGCCTTCCTGCTCAGCGTGGTTGCAACCATCTATCCCGCCTGGCGTGCAGCCCGAACCCAGCCGGCGGAGGCGCTCCGTTATGAGTGATTTGGTACTCGAATCGAAGGGCGTCGCCAAGCAGTTCCAGGATGGCCGTCTGACCGTCGATGTGCTCAGCGCCGTTGACTTCACGGTCGATAAGGGTGAGCAGGTCGCGATCATCGGAGCCTCAGGATCAGGAAAAAGCACGCTGCTGCACCTTCTTGGTGGCCTCGATACCCCCAGCGCCGGTGAGGTGTGGGTGGCGGGTGAGAATCTCGCCACACTCAATGAACAGCAGCGCGGTAAGTTGAGAAACCGATCGCTCGGATTCATCTACCAGTTCCACCATCTTCTAGCCGAATTCACCGCACTGGAGAATGTGGCAATGCCACTACTCATTCGTGGCGAGAAGGGCGAGGTAGCGCTAAAAACCGCCTCTGCACTGCTTGATCGTGTTGGTCTGAGTCATCGAGAACTGCATAAACCGGGAGAGCTCTCAGGTGGTGAACGACAGCGTGCGGCAGTCGCCCGCGCTCTGGTAACCAATCCAGCCTGTGTGCTGGCCGATGAACCGACCGGCAACCTCGATAAACAGAATGCGGCACAGGTCTATGGGCTGATGCGCGAACTCAATGCCGATCTGGGCACCAGCCTGGTGGTGGTGACCCACGATCACGATCTGGCAGCAGAGATGGGACGGGTCTGTACCTTGGATAGCGGAGTGCTGCGGGACGGCCTCTAGGGCAGATGTTTGCTGTGGCGCTTGGCCCGTTTTCGTTGATAGTGACGCACAATATGCAGGCGCCATAGACCTCGGACAATAAAGTAGACGAGCAACGAGCAGATTGTTCCAACCAGCAGGCTACCGAGCAGTAGCGGCTCCCAGATCACACTCATCTCATGCATGAACCACTCGACCGAGAGTTCGATGTCGAAGTGCTCTGGCTCAATATTGAGCAACCACGCGCCCACCTTATAGGTGGTGTAGAACATCGGTGGAATAGTAATCGGATTGGTGATCCAGACCAGCGTCACCGATATCGGTAGATTAGTGCCCATCAGAACGGCCAGTACCGCAGCGAAAATCATCTGGAAAGGCAGAGGAATAAAGGCACAGAAGATCCCGACGGCAAATGCACCGGCGACTGAACGGCGATTAAGATGCCAAAGATTGGGATTATGGAGATGCTCACCAAGAAACTGTAAGCATTTGTGTTCACGGATCTTTTTGTGATCCGGCATATAGCGCTTTATCAGTTTTCTTGGCATGCTCAGCAGGGTCTGTTTACGGGTTCACCATCAGGATCGATGGTCAAACTATTATGCACATTTTCATGGATGGAAAAATATGTTTTCAGGGACGATTGCCTTTTTATTTGGCGTAGTTGCGTTAAATCAACTTCCAGTGCTGCCCGAACCCGATGGGTTACAGCTACTTCTTCTGCCATTTCTGCCAATTGCACTCCGATACCGTTCTAGTCGTCTGCTCGCAATTCTAATCATTGGCTTTGGCTACGCCGCCCTGCGTGCCCATCTGCTGATAGCCAGCGAATTGCCCATCTCATTCGAAGGCCGTGGTCTCACTATTGAGGGGCATATCGTCTCTATCCCTGAGGGTGATAGCGCACAACGATTCATGTTCGAGATCGAACGGGGATATAGCGACGATCAGATCTATACAGGTCCAAAACGAGTGCGTCTTAGCTGGTATCGAAGCCCACAACTGCTACAGGTGGGTGAACGGTGGCAGCTCCGCATCAAACTGAAACGCCCTCACAGCTATATGAACCCTGGCGGCTTCGACTATGAACGGTGGTTGCTGCAGAAGCGGATTCGCGCAACAGGTTATGTGAAGCAGAGCCACGATAACCGGCGTCTTGAGCGAGGAAATGGCTGGCAGATCGATTCACTGCGTCAGCAGGTAAAAACACGTCTGACAGAACTACTCGGTGATCATTCTCAGCGAACCATTCTGATCGCACTTGCCATCGGAGAGCGTGATGGCATTAGTGACGCGCAGTGGCAACGTTTTCGCGATACCGGCACCAGTCATTTGATGGCGATTTCAGGACTCCATATCGGACTGGTTGCCGGGTTTGTCTATTTGCTGGGGCGCTGGTTTTGGAGCCGTTCAGAACGGTTAATGCTCCGATGGCCAGCGCAGCGGGCGGCCGCCGTAGCCGCACTACTCGGTGCCATTTTTTACGCTGCTCTTGCCGGATTCTCGATTCCGACGATTCGTGCACTGATTATGGTCTCGGTGCTGATGAGTGGAATCGTTCTGGGGCGCCATATTCCCTCGATGCGGGCACTCGCCACAGCGATGGTGGCGGTACTGCTATTTGATCCCTTTGCCGTCCTCAGTCCCGGTTTCTGGCTCTCTTTTGGTGCCGTGGCGACGATCCTCTACGTCTCGAACCACCGTATTGCGACGGCTGGACTCTGGTGGCGTTGGGGACGTATTCATCTGCTGATCACCATCGGTCTTACGCCGCTCATGCTACTCCTGTTTCAACAGCTCTCGTTGATCGCTCCCCTGGCCAACTTCATCGCCGTCCCCTGGGTCAGCCTGCTAGTTCTGCCCACCAACCTGCTCGGAACGCTCCTATCTGGCCCACTACCTGGTGTCGCAACACTACTATTGCAGTTGAGTACTGCCATGATGGATGGACTCTGGTGGGTACTGGGAGGAATGGCTGAGCTACCCGGAGTCAGCCTGACAGTAACTCCCCTGTGGTGGACGCCTATTCCCGCTATCCTGGGTGTAATCGTCCTACTCGCACCACGAGGGTTTCCAGCACGCTGGTTGGGACTACTGTTAATACTACCGCTACTACTCAACCGTCCATCACCACCCGCTATGGGTGAGGCTCGTTTTTCACTACTGGATGTTGGGCAGGGACTGGCCTCGGTCATTCAGACCCACTCTCACGCACTCGTTTTCGATACGGGGCCAAAATACCGAAGCGGTTTTAATACCGGCGATGCCGTCGTCGTTCCCTATCTCCGTAAACAGGGCGTCAGCGCCGTTGATCGGATGATTATCAGCCACGGTGATCTCGACCATATTGGCGGCGCCGTGGCAGTTGCCGAAGCGATCCCCGTTGACCGTATTGAGAGCAGCGTTCCTGAGCAGTTAAAAGATCTGGTGGCGCAGAGCTGTACCGCACCGCAAATATGGAGATGGGACGGTGTGCTGTTTGAGTTGATTCACCCCACCACACCCCTAAGCGGCGATGAGAACAACAGTTCCTGCGTGCTACGTGTATCAGTAGGCGACCATGCAATCCTGTTAACCGGCGATATCGAGGCTGAGGCAGAACAGCAACTCGTTGAGCGTCTGGGTAACGATCTTGCTGCTGATCTACTCATCGCTCCGCACCACGGTAGCCTCACCTCATCGACAGAGCGATTTATCGATACCGTCTCACCGCAGCAGGTGCTCTATCCAGTGGGCTACCGCAATCGTTACCGTTTCCCCCATCCAACCGTTCAGGCCCGTTATGCACAACGCGGTATCCTGCAGTACGACACCGCCAGCGGTGGGGCACTCTCAACAACACTCAGCAGTCATGGAGTAGGGCCTCTGCAACAGTACCGCAGGCTTGCCCGCAGGTACTGGCACCACGACTAAAACGGCTACGCAGCGGGGACTAAATCAAGTATCATTCTGGGAGTTTTGCAACCTAATTCTAATAATTCCGGAGGGAGTAGGCGTGTTTGAGATTATCAAAGCGGGTGGCTGGGTTATGTGGCCCATCATCATCTGTTCTGTAGTGGCACTAGCCATCATCGCCGAGCGTTTCTGGACCCTGCAACGCAACCGGGTAATGCCCAAACATCTGGTTGCCCAGCTCTACGCCTCCGTCAGACAGGGTCCGATGGCCCCCGATCAGATCCAGACCCTGCGTCAGGGCTCGGCACTGGGTCGTATCCTCGCCGCCGGACTGACCAATATGAACCACTCGCGCGAGGTGATGAAAGAGGGCATCGAGGACACCGGTCGCCACGTGGTCCATGAGCTCGAACGTTTTATCAACACCCTTGGCACCATCGCTGCGATCACTCCGCTGCTGGGCCTGCTCGGCACCGTCATCGGCATGATCAAGGTCTTCGCCGCCATCACCTCGCAGGGACTCGGTAATCCGACCGCACTGGCCGGTGGTATCTCCGAGGCGCTGATCACCACCGCCACCGGCCTCTGTGTCGCCATTCCCAGTCTGATGTTCTACCGCTTCTTCCGTGGTCGTATCGATGAGCTGGTCATCGGTATGGAGCAGGAGGCGATGAAGATGGTTGAGGTGATGCACGGCGAGCGCGAACCGGATAGCGAGGAGGCGGCGTGAACCTGAGGGGAAAACAGCGCGAGGAGCCCGATGTCAATCTGACACCGCTGATCGACGTCGTCTTCCTGATGTTGATCTTCTTTATGGTCTCCACCACCTTTAATCGCGAGGCGGAGCTGAGTATTGAACTTCCCTCTGCCAGCAGCGAACCGACCGAGGCTGAAGAGGTAGAGAACATTGAGATCGTCATCGATGCCGAGGGGCGTTATTTCATTAACGAACAGGCGGTCATTAACAGCACCACTGAGACACTCGCCGCAGCACTACGCAAGGTCATCGGCAAACGCGATGGACTACCGTTGACCATCAGCGCCGATGCCAAGACTCCCCATCAGTCGGTTGTCACTGCTATGGACGCCGCCGGTCAGGTCGGTCTGGTACATATCTCCATTACCACCAAGAAAGACGCGGAGTAGTCGGTCGTTATGGCGAAGAAAACCGAGGTAGAGTCGGATGATGCTATCCAGGTCTACCGACGTCTGCTTGGTTACGCAATGCCTGAGTGGAAGATCTTTCTGCTCTCAACCGTGGCGATGGCGATCTACGCGCTGACCGATACCGGCTTTGCCGCGCTGATGAAACCGATGCTCGACGGCAGCTTTGTCGAGAAGGATCCCGATACAATCCGTCTGGTGCCACTGTTATTGATTGCTCTCTTTCTCGCTCGCGGTGTTTTCGGTTTTATCAGCAGCTACAGCATGAGCTGGATCGGCCGCAAGGTGGTCTACACGCTGCGCAAGCAGGTCTTTAACCATCTTCTCAACCTCCCGAGTCGTTTTTACGACCAGCACTCCACCGGTGAACTACTCTCACGCCTCACCTACAACACCGAGCAGGTGGCCGGTGCCAGCACCAATGCCGTCACCATTATCATCCGTGATTCGCTGACCATCCTCGGTCTACTCGCCTGGATGTTCTACCTGAATGCGCTGTTGTCACTGATCTTCCTCACCCTGGGGCCAGTAATCGTCTTGTTGGCGCGTGTTATGAGCAAACGCTTCCGCTACATCAGCAAGAGCATCCAGAACTCGATGCAGGATGTCACCAATCAGGCACAGGAGGCGATCAGCTCCCAGCGTGTGGTGAAAATCTTCGGTGGTCACGAATACGAAGCAGCCCATTTTGAGAAGGCCAATAAACGAAATCGCCAGTTGGCAATGAAGATGGTTAGTGCCTCGATCATCAACGTACAGAGCGTTCAGCTGCTGGCAGCCTTTGCACTTTCAGTGATCGTCTACGTTGCCACACTCGATGGCATGTTGGACGACATCAGCGTCGGTACCTTTATGTCGTTCATGATCGCGATGATGATGCTCTTCTCACCAATCAAACGGCTCACCTCCGTTAACGCCACGGTACAGAAAGGAATCGCAGCCGCGCAGAATCTCTTCGCATTTATCGATGCACCGCTTGAGAATGATAGTGGCGATAAAACCCTGGCTCAGGCAAAGGGCGACATTACCTTCAGTAATATCGAGTTCGCCTATAGCAAACGCAAGGGACAGATTCTCAAAGGGATCGATCTGCAGGTTGAGGCTGGCAAGACAGTCGCCTTTGTTGGCCGCTCCGGTAGCGGCAAGACCACACTGGTGAATCTGCTGCCCCGTTTCTATGAACTTAATAGTGGCTCGATTACAGTCGACGGTGTCGATATCTCTGAGTACAAGCTCTCCGAACTGCGTAGACAGATCGCACTGGTTGGCCAGGAGGTCACCCTGTTCAACGACACCATCGGTAATAACATCGCCTACGGTGCACTCGGCGATACCACCGCCGAGACTATTCGCGAGGCGGCAATCGCGGCGCATGCGTTGGAGTTTATCGAAGCGCTACCCGATGGTTTTGACACCCTGGTCGGCGAGAAGGGGATCATGCTCTCCGGTGGTCAGCGCCAGCGTATCGCTATCGCCAGGGCACTGCTTAAAGATGCACCGATTCTGATCCTCGATGAGGCGACTTCGGCCCTCGATTCCGAGTCGGAGCTGCACATCCAGGCAGCCCTTGAGACCTTGATGGAAAATCGAACCACACTGGTCATTGCCCACCGCCTCTCAACCATCGAGAGTGCCGACAGGATCATCGTGCTGCGTGAGGGAGAGATCGCAGAGAGTGGAAATCACGACGAATTGATCGCTCAAGAGGGTATCTACGCCGCACTCCATAGCCGTCAATTTAGTGAAGAGTCCGAGGCCGTCGAGGCGTAAGCCAGCGGCTTGCACACATTTTGAAGCGTCTAGATCACTACTGGTATAGCAATAACGCCATCTCGATCGCTCTGCTGCCACTCTCCTGGCTCTTCTGCCTCATCGTTGCAATCCGCCGCTTCGCCTATCGGACCAACCTGTTACGCACAACGCAGATCGGCGTGCCGGTTGTTGTCGTTGGTAATATCAGTGTCGGCGGCACGGGTAAGACACCACTGGTGGCTGAGATTGTCCGACAGCTCAAAGAGCGGGGGTTTCGTCCTGGTGTGATCAGTCGCGGCTATGGTGGCAATGCCTCTAGCTGGCCGCAGCAGGTAAGGGCCGATAGCGATCCACGCATGGTCGGAGATGAACCCCTGCTGCTGGCCCGTCGCTGCCAGGTACCGATAGCCGTGGGACCGAATCGTGTCGCCGCCGCCGAGGCGCTGCTCAAACACACCGATACCAATATCATCGTCTCCGATGACGGTATGCAGCACTACGCACTGCATCGTGATATCGAGATCGCCGTGGTTGATGGCGTGCGTCGTCTTGGCAACCAACGCTGTCTGCCCGCAGGGCCACTGCGTGAACGAGCCCCCCGTTTGGAGCAGGTCGATCTGGTCGTTGCCAATGGAGGAGGGGTGCGCGGTGAGTTCGCCATGCGCCTTATCGGTAATACGTTGGTCGCTGTCGATGGGAGGAATGGGGAACGTGCGCTTGAGAGCTTTAAGGGTGTCAAGGTACATGCGGTTGCGGCGATTGGTGATCCGCAACGCTTCTTCAATCTGCTACGACGTCATGGCGTCGAACTCATTGAACACCCGTTTCCTGATCACCACCCATTTAGTGCCGAAGATATCGCCTTTAACGACAACCTACCGGTTCTGATGACCGAGAAAGACGCCGTAAAATGTCGTCCCTATGCAGCAGCCAACCACTGGTATCTGCCCGTTAGCGCCGAACTGAATGACTCTTTTCACCATCGTCTGATGCGTCTACTACCATCAGACAACGACAAGTAGAGGATAGAAAGATGGATAAAAAACTGCTCGAGATTCTCGCCTGCCCGATCTGTAAAGGCCCATTACTCTATAGAAAGAGCGAGCAGGAACTGGTCTGCAAGGGAGATAGACTCGCCTATCCGATCCGCGATGACATCCCGGTAATGCTCGAAGAGGAGGCGCGCCGCCTCGCCGAGGATGAGGAGATCGAATGAGTTTTGTCATTGCCATCCCCGCTCGCTACGCATCGAGCCGACTACCGGGTAAACCACTGCTCGATATCGCGGGTAAGCCGATGATCGAACACGTCTACCAACGCGCAATGGAGAGCGGGGCCGATGAGGTGATCATCGCCACCGACGATGTGCGCATCAAACAGCGTGCCAAGGCGTTCGGCGCCAAGGTCTGCATGACCTCACCCGACCACCACTCTGGCACCGACCGCCTCGCCGAGGTCGCCGAGCAGATGGGGTGGGGTGATAATCAGATCGTCGTTAACCTGCAGGGAGACGAACCGCTGATGCCGAGCGAACCACTGCAGCAGGTGGCACACAATCTTGGGCAGGCGGGTGACGCCTCCATTGCGACCCTTGCAACACCCATTCACACTACCGCTGAACTGTTCGACCCACACGTCGTCAAGGTGGTATTAGACGCGAAGGGTTACGCGCTCTACTTCAGCCGCGCCCCGATCCCCTGGGACCGCGATGCCTTCGGCGTCACTACCGAAGAGCTGCCTGAGAATCGTATCCACTATCGTCATATCGGCCTCTACGCCTATCGAGTCGGCTTCCTCAATCGTTATGCCGCCAGCAACCCCTGTGAACTGGAGCAGACCGAATCGCTCGAACAACTGCGCGCACTCTGGTCGGGTGAACGAATCCACGTCGGTATCGTTGATGAGCCACCAGGGCATGGGGTCGATACCGAAGCGGACCTGCAGCGTGTAAATCAACTCCTGAGTAGTCAATAGCTTTAACACTGACTATTTGCATGGATAATTAATACCCGCTATAAGTTCACAAACATCAGCGACTTTATAGGTGATGCAATGTACTACCCAGAGAAAAGCAAGATACACGGCATGGGCCTGTTCGCCTCGCGCACGATCAAGGCGGGCGAAATCATCGGTAAACTGAAATGCAAACCAACCCAAAAAGATGGTCCCCATGTTTTATGGCTGGATGAGGGGAAGGCGGTCAAGGTCAGTTGCGATCTGCGTTACATCAACCACAGCGGTGAACCCAACGCCGCCTACTACAACGACCTCACCGTCGTCGCCCTGCGCGACATCGACGCCCACGAAGAGATCTTTCACGACTATGGGCAGGATTGGGAGTAGGGAGAGAGCTCTACACCGAAAAACCTAAAAAGGATCAAAGGAGATGATTCGAAAAATGAGCAACGTCCTTCACAAATCGGTATTCCAGAATGCCGAAGGTTATCTTTCGCCACAGCTTTATCCTCTAGCTCTATCTGTTGCGCTGTTGTAACTGCTAAACAGATAACTAATCATCTATTCTGATATGGCAATGTCGTGACTGAAGTCACTTCTGGAGATAACGCATGTCCCTTGCAATGGTATTGATGCTTGGTTGCGCGCTGATCGGCTGGAACCAGGGAACATTATTAAAAAAACATAGAAAGCCGACTAACTTAATCGATTTGATCTCATTTAACTATCCGCAAGGTGAGAAGCGCGCATATGCATACATTGTTCTATTCTTTTCACTGAGCTGTCTTTTGTTCGTTTATCAAGTGGTTGGCAGCTCATTGTTGTCAGTCGTATCCGGTTACACGATCAAAGTCTATTCTATTTATGGAATGGCGTTTTCAGCACTGTTTGTATATATTTCAAAAAGTAATATTTATGTTTCATATTTAGATGGTAAGGAACTCGATAAGCAGTATCTATATGCGCTCTGGAACATGAATGACAATATAAAGTCCCAGGGAAGACGATCTGATTTGGTTCTGTTGGCCATGTCAAAATGGATATTTATTGTGTCGCTTGGTTTGCATTTGGTTGAACTTTTCTAATCGATAAATAAGATCATCAGAAACTTAAGAGATGAGTGCGTCTGAAATAGCAATCTATCAATCCAAATGCACTAACAGAAATGCATAGCCGGAACCAAGGGGTCAACTTGAAAACCTTATGGAGATCGATCAGCTTTTTGAGCGTCGTGCGCAGCCTCTTGCACGCGGCGGTTACCATCGAAGTCAGACTTGCAAAGAGTGGAAGCCCGGGGAGTCGCTATTTTTGCGGAAGCTTGTTTTGGGCATCCAAGCCCAAGCAAGCGGCAAATACTTAACGCGACCGTTTATGCCTACGGCGCCCCG